>JBBRHC010000179.1:0-7765 GCA_038223295.1 Opitutales bacterium | reverse complement strand
TTGCGGCCCGCCCACCGCCACGCTCGCCGCCCACCTCCCCCATGCGCCTCCTTTCCCTTCTCGCCAGCGCCCTGCTCGTGTTCTCCCCGTCCGTCTTCGCGGCCCCCGCCGCGCCCGTGCACGCCACGGCATCCGCCGACGCACGCGCGCCGCTTTTGTTTCCCCCGACGCCCGGCGCCACCGACCTCGCCGCCGATCCCGCCCTCGTCGTCGGCCAGTTGCCCAACGGCCTGCGCTACGCTATCCGCGCCAACCCCGAGCCCCGCGCCCGCGCCGCCCTCCGCCTCGTGGTCGCCGCCGGTTCGCTCCACGAGACCGAGGACCAGCAGGGCCTCGCCCATTTCCTCGAGCATCTGGCCTTCAACGGGAGCACGCACTACCCGCCCGGCACGCTCATCGAGTTTTTCCAGCGCATGGGCATGAACTTCGGCGGCGATACCAACGCCTACACCTCCTTCAACCGCACTGTCTACATGCTCGACCTGCCGGACACCCGGCCCGAGACCCTCGCCGAGGGCTTCCGCGTGTTCGCCGACTACGCCGGCGGCCTGCTCCTCGAGCCCAAGGAAATCGAGCGCGAGCGCGGCGTCATCCTCGCCGAAAAACTCTCCCGCGACTCCGCCGACTACCGCGCCGCCGTCGCCGGTTACCAGTTTTTCCTCGTCGGCACCCTCCTCCCGCAACGCCTGCCCATCGGCACCGAGG
The DNA here is from genome assembly GCA_038223295.1 of Opitutales bacterium. Taxonomy (GTDB): domain Bacteria; phylum Verrucomicrobiota; class Verrucomicrobiia; order Opitutales; family Opitutaceae; genus IMCC26134_A. The sequence goes on along the minus strand of JBBRHC010000179.1, from coordinate 7,060 downwards.
AGATCATCAAGGCCGCCGACCGCCCCCGCTTTGTCGACTTCTACGACACCTGGTATCGCCCCGAACGCATCGCCGTGATCGCCGTCGGCGACCTCGATCCCGCCGCCACCGAAAAGGCCCTGCGCGAGGCCTTCGCCCCGCTCGTCGCCCGCGCCCCCGTCCGGCCCGCCCCCTCGCTCGGCGCCCCCGACTCCGCCGCCCCGCGTTTCGGCCACCACCACGAGCCCGAGGCCAGCGCCACCAACGTCACCTTGCAGGCCGTGCGCCCGCCCGACCTCTCGCCCGACACCTCCGCCCGCCGCCTGCGCGAGCTCCCGCGCGACCTCGCCTTCTCCATGCTTAACCGCCGCCTCGCCGAGCTGGCCAAGTCCGAGGACGCCCCCTTCGTCCGCGCCAGCGGCGGCGCCGACTCCTACCCGGGCCTCTACGACGGCGCCGACCTCAACCTCACCGCCCGCCCCGGCCAGTGGTCCGAAACCCTTCGCGTCGGCGAAAACGAGCTGCGCCGCGCACTGCAATTCGGCTTCCGCCCCGCCGAGCTCCGCGAGGCCGTCGCCAACCTGCGCAACACCCTCGACCAAGCGGTCAAGACCGACGCCACCCGCCGCTCCGATGAACGCGCCGACACCCTCGTCGAGGCCTTCGTCGAAGGCGTCGTCCCGACCACGCCCGCCGCCGACCTCGCGCTCTACACCCCGGCCCTCGACCAGATCACGCTCGAGGCCTGCCACGAGGCGCTCAAAGCCGCTTGGAGCAGCCCCGGCGGCCGCCTGGTCGGCGTCATTGGCAACACCGCCCTCGGCGACGCCACGTCCTATTCCGCCCCCGCACCCGCCTCGACAAGTCCCGCTCTATCCGCCTCCGCTCTGATTCCCGCTCCCGCAGCCGCCGCCTCCGCCGCGTCCGTTATCGCCGCCGCCTACGCCGCCGCCGAGGCGACCGAGGTCGCGCCGCCCTTCGAACACGCCGACGCCGTCTGGGCCTACACCGATTTCGGCACCGTCGGCACGGTGGCCTCCCGCACCGAGGCCGCCGATCTCGGCGTCACCCAAATCGTCTTCGCCAACGGCGTGAGCCTGAATCTGAAGCGCACCGATTTCTCCGTCGGCGCCATCTCGCTGCGCGCCCGCGTCGGCGTCGGCCAGCTCACCGAACCGCGCGACCAGCCCGGCCTCGCCTTCTTCGGGGGCGCCGCCTTCACCGCCGGCGGTTTGGGCAAACACTCCGCCGACGAGCTCCGGCGCACCCTCGCCGGCCGCAATGTCGGCGTGGGCCTCCAGATCGACGACGACGCCCTGCTTTTCTCCGGCGAGACCACCCCCGCCGACCTCGCGCTCCAGCTCCAGCTCCTCGCCGCCCAACTCGCCGATCCGGGCTACCGCGCCGAGGCCCAACTCACCGCCCGTCGACAGATGGAGCCCTTCTACGCCCGCCTCGCCACCCAGCCCACCGGCCCCCTCAACCTGGAGGCCCAACGCATGCTCGCCTCCGGCGATCCCCGCTTCGGTCTCCCGCAAAAAACCGACGCCCTCGCCCGCACCCTCGACGAGCTCCGCGCCTGGCTCGCTCCGCAGCTCGCCTCCGGCGCCATCGAGGTAAGCCTCGTCGGTGACCTCGATCCCGGCGCCGCCATCGCCGCCGTCGCCGCCACCCTCGGCGCCCTGCCCGCCCGCGCCCCCAAACCCGCGCTCGAAGAGCTGCGCCGCGTCACCCCCGCCCCCGCCGCCGAGCACACCCTCACCTACTCCGGAGCCATCGCCAAGGATCTGCTCGCCGTCTACTGGCCCACCACCGACACGCGCGACATCGGCCGCACCCGCCGCCTCTCCGTCCTGGCCAACATCCTCGAGGACCGCCTGCGCAAAACCGTGCGCGAGGAGATAGGCGGCAGCTACAGTCCCTCCGCCTATAGCGCTCCCAGCGACACCTTCCGCGACTACGGCTTCATCGTGGCGCAGATCACGCTCAACCCCGCCGACCTTGAACGCGTCAAACCCGCCGTGATCGAGGCCGCCGCCGATCTCGTCGCCCACGGTGTCACCGAGGACGAGTTAAACCGCGCCCGCCTGCCCATCCTCACCAGCCTGCGCGAGAGCGAGCGAACCAACGCCTACTGGCTCACCTCCGTGCTCGCCGCCGCGCAGGAGCAGCCCGAGCGCCTCGACTGGGCGCGTTCCCGCTACGCCGACCACGCCTCCATCACCAAGAGCGAACTCGACGCCCTCGCCCGTACCTATCTCGACCCCGCCCGCGCCATCCGTTTCGTTATAAAACCCGCCATCCCCGCCACCCCGTAACACCCTCTCCCAAAAGCCCCTAATCACCCCAAAAGCCCCCATAGCCCGCTGCGGGAGCAGCGGCATCCGAGGGATATGCCCGCATAGAATCGAGGTAGAACCAGCCGGCTGTTAAGAAATAGCCCCCCTCACCGCTCCGCCCCCCCCTCACCCGAACCGTTTCGCCACCAACGCGTCGATCCGGCGCTTCGACTCCTCCACCTCTTCCTGGGTCACGCGCGGGCTCAGTTCCAAGGTGAGCAAATGCTCCGGCCGCCAGAACGAGCTGATCATATCAAAGTCTATATGCCCCGCGCCGATGGACTGGTGGTCCTTGCCCTTGGCATTCACGTCGTGCAGGTGAAATCCCAGCAGACGATCCGCATTTTTCGCCAGATGCTCGCGGTGATTGATCACCCCCATGCCGACCTTGATGTCCGCGTGACCCGTGTCGTGCCAATAACCACAAGCCGTGTCCGCGCCGAGCGCCTCAAACAAGGCCGGGAAATCATCATCGACCGGCAACTCCTCAAATTTTTCGCGATTCTCACACCCCATGCGAATCCCGCGCTCCGCGGCGTGGGCGTTGACCTCCATCAAGCTCGCGATGGTCTGTTTCCAGGCCTCGGGCATCTTCAGCCGAAGTTTTGCGCAAGCCTTGCGCAGATGCTGGGCATACTTCGCGTCGTTGCTCGCCGTCGCGTCGACATGCGCGTGCAGATACGTCTTCAACTTGTTCGAGGGCGGGAACAACCAGAACTTTACGCTACCCAGATGCATCACGCAAACCTTCGCCTTGACCTGTGCCGCAAAGTCCAGCGAACGCTTGCTGTGCCGCACCCACTGGTCGTGTTCACGGTGCTCGACCGACGAGGGCTCGAACAGATTGGGCGCGGCCTGGGTGATGCCCGTCGGCAGCGGGCAGAAATTATGCGTGGAGCTGATCTGGATCACGCCCTCCTCCACCGCCCGGAGGATGCCCGGCACCAGCACGATGCGGATACCGTGACTCAGTTCCGCGTGGGTGAAGCCCAGATCGGCAATCTCACGCAACATCGCGTAGCCGTCATGATGACGAAACGAATTCCAACAAGAGGAGAGAGCGAGGGATGGTTTCACGCGGCGGTTACAAAAGCCCCTGAAGGGTTGCGAACGCAAACGCGACGCGACGCATCCGCAATCCGTAAAATAAAAACCGCGCTGGTGAAGCTATTTCACCGGCACGGTTTTAAACCGAGTCCAAAACCTCTCGGTCTTTAAGCCGGGCCCAAGGACGAAGAACCAAACATTACTCCGCGTAGCGGCGGCGAAGCATGTTGGTGAAGGCCATGACCTTCTCCTTGCGGCGGCGGCGCTCGGTGGGCTTCTCGTAGTAGCGCTTGGCGCGGACATCTTTGATGATGTTCTCGCGCTCGAGCTTCTTCTTAAGGCGGCGCAGGGCGCGGTCGACAGGCTCGTTTTTGCGGATTTTGATCTCGATGGACATGATGAAAGAGACGGGTGGGAGTTGGGAAAAGTTGAGAAACAACCGCCGCCATTCCCCGCCGTCAACGGCTTTCTTACCCGCATTTTCGACCTACTGCCCCGCCCCCGTCCTCGGCGCTTGCCCCCCCCGCCCTTCGCCCCTCGCCTCTCGCCCCTTCGCCCTCCCCCACCGTGTCGATCGCCGCCTCTGATTTCATCCACCTCCACGTCCACTCCGATTACAGCCTCCTGGACGGCGCCTGTAAGATCGACCGCTTGATGAAGCGCACCGTCGAGCTGGGCCAACCCGCCGTCGCCCTCACCGACCATGGCAACATGTTCGGCGCCATCGAGTTTTTCAACGCCGCCAAGGCCAGCAACCTGCAGGCCCTGGTCGGCTGCGAACTCTACATCGCCCCCGGCTCCCGGCTCGAAAAATCCGGCAAATCCGAGGACGGCAAAAACTACTTCCACCTCGGCGTTCTCGCCAAGAATCTCACCGGCTACCAAAACCTGCTCAAACTCGTCTCCGACGCCCACCTCCAAGGCTTCTACTACAAGCCCCGCGCCGACCTCGAAACCCTCGCCAAATACGCCGGCGGCCTCATCGGCTTCACCGGCTGCCTCGCCTCGGAAGTCTGCCAACACCTCATGCATGGCCGCGAGGCCGAGGCCCGTGCCGCCTGCGCCCGCTACGTCGGGATTTTCGGCCGCGAAAACTACTTCGTCGAAATCCAGGACCACGGCATCCGCGAACAACGCGACGTCATCCCCGGCCTCCTCGCCCTCGCCGAGGAGTTCAATCTCAAGATCATCTGCTCCAACGATGTCCACTACGTACGCGAGAGCGACGCCACCTCGCACGACACCCTCCTGTGCATCCAGACCGGCTCCAAGGTCGCCGACACGCGCCGCATGAAGTTCGACTCGTCCGCCTTCTACCTGAAGTCCGCCGACGAGATGCTAAAACTCTTCGGCGAGATACCCGAATCGCTCACCAACACCCGCCTCGTCGCCGAGATGTGCGACCTCAAGATCCCCTTCCCCAAGGGCTCCGAGCGCTACCCCCGCTACCCGCTCCCGCCCGAGATCACCGCCGCCCACGCCGACCGGCCCGCCGCCGCCTACTTGCTCCGGCTTTGTATCAAAGGTCTGAATACGCGCTACGGCCACGACCACGAGGCCATCGCCGCCCGCGAGATCGTCGCCACCCGCCTCGCCATACTCACCGACCTCCCCGCCGGCCAGAAGCCCGCCCCGCCCGACTACTCCAGCCTCGCCCCGGGCGAGCTCCTCGTCCTGCGCACCGGCTACGAGCTCTCCATCATCAACGTCACCGGCTTCGACGATTACTTCCTCGTCGTGTGGGACTTCATCAACTGGGCCCGCGAGCACGCCATCCCCGTGGGCCCCGGCCGCGGCTCCGGCGCCGGCTGCCTCGTCGCCTACCTGTTGGGCATCACAAACATAGATCCCATCCGCTTCGGCCTGCTCTTCGAGCGTTTCCTCAACCCCGAGCGCGTCTCCCCGCCCGATTTCGACATCGATTTCTGCATGCGCCGCCGCGGCGAGGTCATCGACTACGTGCGCGGCAAATACGGCCGCGACTGCGTGGCCAACATCATCACCTACGGCACCCTGGGGCCCAAAATGGTCATCCGCGACGTCGCCCGCGTGCACGACCTGCCCTTCGCCGAGGCCGACCGCCTCGCCAAGATGATCCCCGACGAGCTCAACATCTCCCTCCAGGACTCCCTCAGGAAATCCGCCGAGCTGAAAGGCGAATACGACCGCAACCCCGTCGCCAAAAAAATCATCGACCAGGGCCTGGTCCTCGAAGGCATGGTGCGCAACACCGGCAAACACGCCGCCGGCATCATCATCACCGACCGGCCCCTCGACGAGTTCGTCCCCCTCACCTCCCAGGAAGGCGACGTCACCGTGCAGTTCGACATGGGCGCCATCGGCAAACTCGGCCTGCTCAAGATGGACTTCCTCGGCCTCAAAACCCTCACCGTCATCGCCGACGCCGTCGAAAACGTCCGCCTCACCGCCGACCCCGCTTTCGAGCTCGATTCCCGCGACCTCGACGACCCGAAAACCTACGAACTCCTCAACGCCGGCAAAACCATCGGCGTCTTCCAGCTCGAATCCGGCGGCATGCAGGGCGCCTCCCGCCAGGTCGGCATCTCCACCATAGACGATATCAACGCCATCTCCGCCCTCTACCGCCCGGGCCCCATGGCTTTCATTCCCGATTACGCCCGCGGCAAAAAAGACCCTTCCTCCATCGTCTATCCCCACCCGCTCCTTGAGCCCGTCCTGAAGGAGACCTTCGGCGTCATCGTCTATCAGGAGCAGGTCATGGAGTGCGCCCGCGTCATCGGCGGCTACACCCTCGGCGGCGCCGATTTGCTCCGCCGCGCCATGGGCAAAAAAGACGCCGAAGCCATGGCCAAGGAACGCGTCAAATTCGTCGAGGGTGCCGGGCGCCTGCACAACATCGCCGACGCCAAGGCCGACGAGATCTTCGACCTCCTCGACAAGTTCGCCCAATACGGTTTCAACAAGTCCCACTCCGCCGCCTACGCCGTGGTCGCCTACCACACCGCGTATCTGAAAGCCAACTACCCGGTGCAGTTCATGGCCGCCGCGCTCACCGCCGAGCTGGGCAACTCCGAAAAAGTCTCCCACTTCATCGCCGAGGCCGAGGCCATGGGCATCACCGTCCTCGGCCCCGACATCAACGAGTCCCGCGAGACCTTCACCCCCGTCTTCAAACCCGCCTCCGTCGCGAGCGCCGCATCCGCCTCCGTCGGTCCGGGGGGCGCGCCCGGCGTCCCGCCACGCGCCTCCGATTTCGGCGTCGTCCGCTTCGGCCTCGCCGGCATCAAGGGCGTCGGCGAGCAGGCCGGCCAAAAAATCCTCGCCGAGCGCGAGGCCCGCGGCCCCTTCCGCGACTTCCGCGACTTCCTCCTCCGCGTGGACAGCCGCGCCCTCAACAAACGCGTCCTCGAATGCCTCGTCGCCACCGGCGCCTTCGACTTCTCCGGCGCCGACCGCGAATCGCTCTACGCCCGCATCGACGCCCACCTCGAGGCCCTCTCCGACCTCGTCCGCAAATACCCCGCGCTGCGCAAAAACGACGCTCCCGCCAGACCCGCCGACGAGACCCCGCAGGCCCGCACCCCCAGCTTCGACTTCGGCGTCGAGCTCGACGCCCCACAGCCCCACCCCCCCCCCCCCGCCCACCCCCCCCCGTTCGACGCCGTCCGCCCCCCCCCCCCCCCCCCCCCCCCCGCCCGCGCCCCCCCCGCCCC
>JBBRHC010000178.1:0-7779 GCA_038223295.1 Opitutales bacterium | reverse complement strand
ATGAGATGGCGCAAGAAGTTGGATCAGATGGTCGTTCGTGAATCCCGAGGTGCACTGAATAGTGCATTGAGCGGGTGAACGAACGAGCAGATGACCAGCAGATTGCGCCAGATCGCGGCGATCCACTTCGGATTTCGGGCTAAGGTGGCTTCGGAGGCGGGATCGGCGGCTATCATGACGGAGCCGAGAGCCTAGCGCGGGGTGGACATAACGGCGTGGCGTTCCTTGGCGGACGCTGCGCGTTTTCCGGCGGCGCGGCCGCGGGCCGGAAGCGCAAAAAACAAAAAGCCCGCGCCGGAAAAGGCGCGGGCGGGCGGGCGGCCGGAAGACACCACGGGGCGCCCGCCGGTAGGGCGGGGCTCAGGCGATGGCGGCGAGGTACTTTTCCCCGGCCATTTCCCAGTCCACGACGTTCCAGAAGGCGGCGATGTAGTCGGGGCGGCGGTTCTGATAGTTCAGGTAATAGGCGTGTTCCCAGACATCGAGGCCGATGACGGGTTCGCCTTCGATGCCGGCGACGGCCTTGCCCATCAGCGGGCTGTCTTGGTTGGCGGTGGAGCCGACCGCGAGTTTCTTGTCGGCGGTGACGTAGAGCCAGGCCCAGCCGGAGCCGAAGCGGGTGGTGGCGGCCTTGGCGAAGTCCTCCTTGAACTTGGCGAGACCTCCGAGCTCGGCTTCGATGGCGGCGGCGAGTTTGCCGACCGGGGCGCCGCCCTTGCCGGGGCCGAGGATTTGCCAGAAGAAGGCGTGGTTGGCGTGACCGCCGCCGTTGTTGCGCACCGCGCCGCGGATGGACTCGGGGACCTTCGACAGGTCGGCGATGAGATCGGACACGTGATCGGGGGCGGCGACACCGGCGTCGGCGAGGGCCTTGTTCACGTTGGTGATGTAGGCTTGGTGATGCTTGGTGTGGTGGATCTCCATCGTCTTTGCGTCGATGTGGGGGACGAGGGCGTCGTGGGCGTAGGGGAGTTTCGGTAGTTCGTAGGCCATGGTGGGATGGGTGTTGGGTTATTTAGGGAGGAAATGGAGACGGGAGGCTGAACGTGCGCGGCGGCGCGGACGCGTCAACTGTCGGCGCGAGTTGGCCGTGGCGCGGGTGGGGGCGGCTTGGCGTCGTGCGGGAGGTCGGTGCGGGGGGCGTGCGAGGAGTCGGGGGCGAGGCGTTTGAGGCGGAAAAAGGACTGGAGAAGGAGGCGACACTCGACCTCAAGCACGCCGCCGGCGGTGAGTTCGAGGTGGTGATTCACGCGGGCGAGGTCGTTGAGGTTGGTCGCGCCGCCGAGGCAGCCCATTTTGGGGTCGGGGACGGCGTAGCAAACGCGTTTGAGGCGCGACATGAGGGTGGCGCCGCTGCACATCGGGCAAGGTTCCTTGGTGACGTAGAGGGTGCAGTTTTCAAGGCGCCAGTCGCCGAGGGCGGCGGCGGCCTGGGTGATGGCGAGCATCTCGGCGTGGGCGGTGGGATCACGGCTGGCCTCGACGGTGTTGTGGGCGAGCGCGATGACCTCGCCGTCGCGTGCGATCACGCAGCCGATGGGGACTTCGTCGCGGCGCCAGGCGTCGATGGCCTGGTTGTAGGCGAGCGACATGAAAAACGCGTCGTCGCGGACGAGTTGCGACGGGAAACATTTCGGAAAGGGACACTCGGGCGGCGGAGGGGCGGGTGGGACCATGCGGAAGGGCGAGGAAGCGCGGGAAAGCAGAAGCTGCCCGGGGTCCGGGGGTGGGTCAACCGCCGGGCGGCGCGGGAGGAAAACCTTGACTCTTACGGGTGAAATGCGCCTTAGAAGTGTCCTTTACGAACTCACCACGCATGACCCAAACCTCCTTCCCCGGCGTTCGCGCCACTCCCTATGGCGACTGAATTAAAATCCGACGGCAAATCCATCGAGGTGGAGGGCAAAATTGTAACAGTGCTGCCCGGCACGATGTTCAAGGTGGAGTTGTCCAACGGACACGTGGTTCTGGCCCATATCTCGGGCAAGCTGCGCAAAAACTTTATCCGCATCTCCACCGGGGATCGCGTGAAAATGGAGATGAGCCCCTACGACTTGGAAAAGGCCCGCATCACCTACCGCGTGCGCGAGCAGAATCCGAACTTCGTTCCGGGTCCGCGTCGTCGCTACTAAGCGGTCTGGCGGGCATAGACGGGCGCGGCGGACTGGCCGGCGCCGGACGGTTTTGATAGACGCCCCGCGTTCCGGGGCGTTTTTCATGTAGGCATGGCTCATGGCGCGAAATCCCAGTTGAAGAATCCGGTCAAGACCGCGGCGAAAGCGGCGGCGGTGGCAGTGGCGCCGAAAGCAGAAGTCAAGGGCCAGGCAAAAGGGAACGCGGGCGGGACGGCGGCGGCAAAGGCACGCCGCGCTGTGCCCACCCCGACGTCCGAGGCGGCGAACGCGGCTCCGGCGGGGATGGACGACTTAATCGTGGATTTCGGCAACGTGCTGACTCTGGAGCGGGGGCGCTCGGACCACACGCTCGCGGCCTACGAGGGCGATTTGCGGCAGTGCGCGGCGTGGTTGGCGGCGCAGGCCGGGGTGAAGGACTGGCGCGACGTCACGGGCGCGCAGGCGATGGACTGGTTGTATTCACTCACCGGTGACGATCTGGCGCTGGCCAGCCTGGCGCGAAAACTCTCCGCGCTGCGCATGTTTGCCCGCCACCTGGTGCGCGAGGAGGTGCGCGCCGACGATTTCACCGCGCTCCTGCAGGGGCCGAAACTGGCGCGGCGTGTGCCGGGCGCGCTGAGCTCGAACGAGGTGGAAAAATTGCTGGCCGCGCCGCGGGGCGGGGACGCGTTTGCGCTGCGCGACCGGGCGATGTTGGAATTGTTTTACGCCAGCGGCCTGCGGGTGAGCGAGCTGGCGGGGCTGAACCTCCAGCAGCTCGACCTCGAAAACGGTTACTTGCGCGTCTTCGGCAAGGGTGCGAAGGAGCGGGTGGTGCCGGTGGGGGGCAAGGCGACCGAGGCGTTGAAAACCTACCTCGCGGCGGGGCGTCCGGCCTTCGTGAAAACGAAGACGGGCGGCGCGCTTTTCCTGAGCGAGCGGGGCGGCGCGCTGTCGCGCAAAACGCTGTGGTATCTGGTGCAGAAACATGCGGCGGCGGCGGGCATCGCGCGCGGGGTGAAGCCGCACCAGTTGCGGCACAGTTTTGCGTCGCATCTGCTGGGCGGCGGGGCGGATTTGCGCGCGATCCAGGAGATGCTCGGCCACGCCAATCTCGCGACCACGCAGATTTACACGGCGGTGGAGGAGAAGCGGCTGGTCGAGCAGCACGGGAAGTTTCACCCGCGCAACCGCGAGGCTTGACGCGCGGGGCGCGGGGGACGCCTCTTGAGCGCATGGCGACGCCGACCGACCAGAATTTTTTGGACTACAAAAACGCCGAGAAAAAGGCCCTCGCGATCCTGGCCGAGATGAAGGCCGCGAGCCCCAAGAAGGTGGACATCGAGCTGGCGCTGCTGGTGGCGATTTTCGAGCTGCACAAGGGCGCGCTCCCTGCGGCGACGATCGCGAATATCGTGCAAGGGCACTTGAAAACGTTGCAGCCGTTCTACGGTGGGTCGGCGACGCCGGGCGCGTGAACGGAGCGCGGGGGCTTGAAACATCGGCGGGTAGCGGGCTCGTGGAGGCAACGGGTTTTTTCTCCGCGGCCAGGCGCGACTTCATGTCGTATTCGCGCATTGGATACGGCCCCGACGATCAAATGCGGGTTTCCACCGGCCGAGCTGGTTTTATTGTTTTGATGATTTTCTAGCTCGCGGAGAGATCGGCGAGTAGGTCATCCGCGAGGGCCTCTTCGTCGTAGGCTTTTCGCGTCGCGAGCAGGTCGGCGCTCAGGGCGGGAGACCACGGGGTGGGGACGGGTTTGCCGGAGAGCGGGCGGGCCGGGTGGCGATGCGCGGCGGCGTAGGCCTCGGCATCGTAGCGCCAGGGCAGCGCGCCGACTTCACGCATCACGCGGCCTGCGATGGCGAGGCCGCCGCAGTCGAAATCGCCGTGATAGTGCAGGCTCGCGCCGCAGTCTCGCAGGGCACGCAGGAGCACCCACGCGGCGGTTTTGGGTTCGCCGTTTACGCAGACCAGGGGTGCGCAACGCGAGCCGAGCGCGTCGGCGGCGAGCGCGACGATGGCGGGGTTTTCGCAGATAAAAACCTGCGGCGGGGGCGTGAGTTTTTCCCACGCCACCGACCAGAGCAGGCGGGTGCTGAGGTGGAGTGGCTGGCCGGCGGCGCGGGCGACGTCGGCGAGAGGCACGAGCGGATCGTCGCCGATCAGACCGAGGTTAAAGGTGAGCACGGGCGCGCTCAGCTCGTCGCAGATCACGCCGGCGGATTCCCAAAGCTCGCGGCGCTCGCGGGCGCGGGTGGGCGGAAGGATGTTGGAACGAAGCGCGAGGCCGCGCACGACGAGATTGGCGAGGGGGCGGTCGGTGTCCAAGGCGTGGCTGTCGCCAAAGAACCGGGCGGCGACGCGGGCGAGCGCTTGCTCGGGCGAAAGCGGGAGGGCCTGCAGGAGGCGGGCGGCGTCGCGGAGCAGGGGCGCGGCGGTGGCGGGCGAGACGTCGAGGAGTTTGCGAAGCACGCCGTCGCGCCGGAGTTTTTCGAGCCAAGCGAGTTGTCCGGCGAAACGCTCGGGGGCGAATTCGGCCTGAAGGTCCGGCCAAAGCTGCGCCCAGGCTTGCTCCTGGTCGAGGCGGGCGCGGGCCTCGGTCGTGATCGGGCCGCATACGGACTCGGTGATGACTCCCCAATCGGTGGGCAATCCGGCGCGGGCGAGCGCATCGGCAAGGGCGGCGAGATCATAGCTTAGGCGGGAGGCCTGGCTGGGCTGGGCGAGGCGCAGGAGCGAGGCGTGGCGACGGCGTTCGGCATCGGTCGGGGCGGGGAGGGTGAAGCGGGCGGGCGGCGCGCGGCCGGCATCGCGCAGCTCGCGCAGGGTGGCGACGAAACGCGCCCAGCCGGGATCGCCGAAGATGGCGCGCAGGCGCTCGGCGTGTTGCTCGGAGTCAGAAGGTGAGGCGAGTGAAGCGTGCGGCGGAAGCGGTAACATGAGCCCGATCATGAACTGTTGCGCAGCGTTGAGGCCAGCGCGGCCACGCACATGCTTGACGACCGCGTCGCCTAGGCACATCGGGTTCGCTTCTCCGTACCCCGTCCCTGATTTCTACCTGCCGCGTTCAGACTTGAATGTGCTCGGCCAATGCCCGGACACAGTTTCGCCAACGCGTAAAGGCGATCACCTCGCGCAGCTGGGCCGTTTATATGGAGAAGATGATCGGGGAGCTCAGAAGTTATGTAATAGGCTGGCTGGATACTTCGGCGTCAGTAACACCTATAAAGAGGTTCTGGCGCTTGAGGACTGGATTAGGAGGCGGGTGCGCTTCTACTATTGGAAACAACGGAACCAGCCGTGCTCCAGACGCCGAAAACTGATCGCTTTGGGCCATGCCGTGGCGGAAGTGAAGCTGGCGACGCGCAGCCGCAAGGGATACTGGCCTATGAGCAGCAGTATTACAGTGCAGGTCGCGCTTATTCTAATTCGCGATCAAAATGAGACTATTATCAAAGATTGGCCAGGGACGGACAACGCTACACAAAGCATCCGATGTAGGTTAGTCATCATCGGTGGTCAGATTCGTCGCTCTTCGCGCTCCTGGCCACCCCTTGTCATCTTTTGTAGGGCCCCGAGAACTTTCCGGCCTTTTGAGCTCGAACCACAACTCCGCCCAAAGCCCCCGCGACATGCGCCCACGGTGCCGCGCGAACTTCGACGAATGTGGAGTCGAAGTCCGTCAAAAACGGCACGCCCGCGCCGCCATAAAATTCCCACGCGACTTTCGCACCCACGGCACCCAACACACCCCCGCCGGTTGAGCGTTTAATCCCTTCACCTCTCAGCATCCCACCGAGCCCCAACCAAACCAGCGGCACGCAGGCCATGCCCGACAATCCGCCATAACGCGCCGACTGAGGATCCAGCCACAACGCCGCCCCCGTAACCAGCGGCGCCACCAGCAAAACGCTCGCCAGCCAGGCCCGGCGACTTTTGCGCTCCATTATTCCCCCCGCCACCAGCCAGAGCAACCCGTTCCAGCCCAGGTGACTCCAGGAAAAATGCACGCCGTGCGCCGTCCAAGCGCGCCAAATTTCCCCGGCGCGCATCGCCTCGCGATCCCCACCAGCGCCGCGCTCGCCAGCGGCCAAGCGGTCGCCGCCACCGCCACGGCGAAGATCATCCCAGTGCCAATCGGCCACGTTGCGAACCGCGATTTCACGATCGCGTTTTTCTGCCCGCCCAAAGCAGCGCACCCGACAACACTAGGGCCAGTCCGCCACCGAATGAACCCGCGCCCGAATAGCCGGGCCGATGCGTTATCTGCACCTGCTCCGGCTGCTCCTTGATCCTCGTCCGGAACGCCGCGAGCTCCGCCTCCAGATTGTTAATCATATCCGCGGTCGCCAATTCAAAGCCCTTTTCGCTGTCCGCCCGTAAACGCGTCTCCAAACCAACCGCCGTCGCATTCGCCTTCACCTGACTCGTTCCCGGCGCACGAAACAGCAGCGACCGGCTCGAAATGTCATAGAGCACCGCGTCGAGCAGCGTCTGCGTGTCATTGTGTTCGCCCTTCACCACCTACGCCCCCACTATCGTCCAATAAGCCAGCGAAAGCAGGTTTTGATCGGTGAACTGCACCCGATCATAAGCCACCAGCGCGATCACATCCACGCCGAACATCACCCGCACTTGGTCGAGATTGGCAAACCCGCCGCCTGGCCGGAGGTATGCAGAAGGGAAATGCTCCACTTTGCCAATGTAGGGCAATTCACGAAACCGCTTTGCCACTTTCTCCATTAGCGCCGCCCGCTCCTGCTCCGTCGGCGTGTTCGCGTTCGCGTGTCCGTAACCCCCCGTTCGAATCGTCGCCGGCGGCACAAAAGCCACTCCCACCCGCAGCGGCAAGGCAAGCTCCGGCACGCGCACCTGCTCCACCAACTTCGCATCCTCCGGATACAGATACGCCATCACGCTCGTTCCCTGTCCGCGCTGGCTCACTTGCCAAGCCATGCATCCCGTAAGCGCCAGCATCGTGGCCCCAATTGAAACTGCTCGAATCAGATTTTTAATTTTTGATGACACAAAAACCGTTGCTACATCATATTTTAATCTGACAAGGCTAAAAAATTCCACGACGCCTAAAAAATGGGGCGGTTAAGGCCGAAATCCGAAGTGGATCGCTGCGATCTGGCGCAATCTGCTGGCCATCTGCTCGTCCGTTCACCCGCTCGATGCACGATTCAGTGCACCTCGGGATTTACGAACGACCATCTGTTCCAGCTTCTTGCGCCATCTCAAACGGCTCCCACTCCGTATTTTGGGTTAAGATGACGTGGAGTCGGGCGGCGTGTGCGTTCTTGATAAGTCCCCATTTCCGCCTTCGCCGAAATCCTTTATTTTAAGGAGGTCGGCGGCGGTTCTTTTCGCGGAGCCGAATAAGGGGTCCGGCCGGAATGGCGCTAAGTTAGCGTAGAGGGGTGTTATTTTTTATTACGAGAGGCGGAGACGACCATGCGGTGGCGGGGTTTGGTGAGGAGTTGATAGTTTTTTGGCCGACGTTTCTTGACTCGGGGTTCGGATCGTTTGGGCCGTAGCGGGACTGTATCGGAAGCGATAACCAATAGCATTTCGTCGATAAACTGCTTGGTCTTACGCGGTTTGCCGGTGGGCAGGAGCGGAGTCCATGAGAGCAGCGTATCGACCGTTCCCTTGA
>JBBRHC010000177.1:0-7801 GCA_038223295.1 Opitutales bacterium | reverse complement strand
GCCCGCGCTCGAGCGCCTCACCCTCGCCAGCGAACTCGGTTCCGAGGGCAAGGGCGCCGACGGCGTGCCCCAGCGCCAGTTCGTTTCCGCCACCGAGCTCGGCCTCGCGATCTATCACCAGCCCGACCGCACGCTCCCCGGCTACAACCCCAACGAGGAGCACGCCCTCGTGCTCAACGCCCAAGGCGCCGGCACCGCCCGCAACGTCGTCTTCGCCCTGCGCAATGACCTCAACCACCGCCCGCTCGGCACCAGCACCTCCGAGCCCCGCGTGCTCGCCCGCTACCGCGACGCCGCCGACGGCAACCGCTGGAAATACCGCGTCTTCGAGGTCCTCGTGACCGACCCCGTGCACTACCCGAACTTCGCCCTCGACGCCGGCCTAGCCGGCGGCGCCGTGCGGCCCATCTATCCGCTCTCGTTGCCCGGCCTCACCTCGACGCAGACCACCGGCCAAGGCCTGCCCTTCTTCATCGACAAGAATGGCGAGGTCTGGGCCAAGGCCGCCGGCACCCTCACCTCCCACTACCACTATCGCCTGCAACCCGGCTTCTGGTTCGATGCCGATGGCAACGGACTGCAAGACGCCAGCGCCGATTCCGTGCCCTGGCTCGCCGGCGGCCACTACGGCACACCCCGCCCGCTGGTCTATTCCATCGGCTGGCCTCTCGACGTGCCCACGCTGCGTATCGGCGATACCCTTACACTTCCGCGCGACGGCTTGCCCGGGGTCTATGGCATGCAGTCCGTCGAGATCATCTACGACCAGAACGACCCCTCCACCTCCGATCCCACCAACCCCACCGGCGAATCCCTCGACAAGGCCGAGCGCGCCAGCGCGCGCCTCTACGACTTTGTTGTCCCCCGCCGCCACCTCCCCGTCGGCGCCACCGTGCAGGCCCTCGGCACCGAGCTGCGCCTTTTCGCCCCCGGCGTCGTCCAACCCATCGTCCTCCCCGCCCGCCTCACGCCCGGAAATCTCTACGAATTCCCCACGCTGCCGGCCGACCTGCGCCCGCGTTTCCACTACGATCCCACCGCCGCCGCCTTCGCCTTCCGTGGCCTCCCGCCCGATACCTCCGTAGTCGGCGAGCCCGTGCTCTTGCCTAACTTTTTTAACCGCCGCGAGGCCGCCCTCCTCGCCCTGCTCGACGATCCTGCCGGAGTCGAACTTCCCGGCGACAGCCGCTGGGACGCGCTCATCGAGCGGCTCCGCGTCATCGCACTTAACCCCGCGCTCATCAACCGCGATCCCCTCGCCGACCCCGACGACGCCCTCTACCTCGGCCTCGCCCCCGGCACCGGCTCGGGCGCAGCGCAGCGCCTCCGCCACGACCGCGTGGCCGGCGGTGCCGCGCTCAGCGCCGCCTTCGCCCCAGGCGCGGGCTACATCACCCTGGTCGAGAACAACGACCCCGCCCTCGTCGGCGCGCCCGTCAACGTCCACCTCATCCGTATCGTGGACGCGCCCGTCACCGGCCAGCTCCACGTCTTCGAAAACGACAACAAACTCGACGAGCGCCTCGTCCTCCGCCACCGCAGCGACTTCGGCGGCCGCGCCGACGAGCTGCACTTCGAGTGGTGGTGGGCCCCGGTCGAATCCGTCGGCGGCGCCGTCACCTACCCGCCGCTCGCTGCCACCGCCCCCGCCGGCCCGGGTGTCGGCTGGATGCGCCTCGCCTCCGGCGCGGGCCTCAATGCCTTCACCCTCCGCAGCGGCCTCGAAGTCCTGAGCGACGGCTGGATCGTCTCCCGCTACAGGGGCCTCGAAACCGTAAATTCCGATCCCGCCGACTTCCACGGCTACGCCGGCGATCCGGTCGGCACGCCCGCCGCCCCCGTGCCGCTCCTCACCCAGGGCTGGATCAAGCGAGTACTCGAGGGCATTGATCCCTTCGAGCAGCGCTTCCGCGACTTCCACGCCAACGCTACCCAGACCTACGTCAGCATGATCGAGCAGGCCGGCCGGCCCTACGTGGGTGATGTCGCCCTCAACGGCTCCGACGGCGACTACCTCAACAGCATCGGCCTGCTCGAGCTCTATCGCACCGTGCAAAACCGCGGCCTTGCCCTCAGCCTCGAGGCCAACCCGCCCCTCGCCGGGCCCTCCACCGTCGCCGCCGGCGTGATGGACCAGCTCCTCCTCGCCGCGACCCGCTCCGCCGATCTCCACATGCTCCTCGCTAACGAGGCCTACGCCGACGCCCAGGATCCCACCATCGGCTTCACCACCTCCTCCTCCGAGGGCTACCTCACCCCCTCGCGCCACGCCTTCGGCGGCCAGGCCGCCGTGCCCACGCTACTTGAGGAGGAGCTCGCCCTCCTCCGCGGCCGCGAGATCACCGGGCTCCCGCCTTACCCGCTCTACAACCGCCTGCCCTGGAACTTCAACACCGACGGCGAGCCCATCTACAACACCGCCTACGCCCTCGTGGACCGCGACGCCGACGGCGACATCGACGCCACCGACGCCCGCCGCGCCTTCCCCCAGGGCCACGGCGACGCCTGGGGCCACTACCTCTCCGCCCTAAAGGAGCACTACCGCCTGCTCCGCCATCCCCGCTTCATCTGGCAAAACCGCACCCAGGTCACCACCATCGCCGGCACCGCCATCGGCGTGGACTACCGCTCCGAGGCCAAGTTCGCCCAAGCCGCGCTCGGCCTCGCCCGCGCCGGCCTTGAGGTTACCGACCTCACCCACCGCCAGCGCTACACCGGCGACCCCGCCCTCCAGTGGCTCGGCTACCGCGACCCCAACACCAGCCGCGCCTGGGGCGTGGACGAGTGGGCTCGCCGCACCGGCCAGGCCGCCGTCGTCAACTGGATCGTCGGCCAGGCCATCCTCCCCGTCGCCGACGCCACCAACACCAGCCTCGCCGCCAAGGTGGACCGCCCCTCCGTGCCCGAACTTCACAGCCTCGCCTCCGTGCTCGCCGAACTCGAAACCCGCGTCTCCCTCATCGACCGCGGCCTCAACCCACTCGGCATCGACTCCAACGCCACGCCCTTCGATATCAACCCGGTCCTCGCCACCGAGCCCGGCGTGGACGCCCGTTCCCACTTCGAGCAGGTCCACGACCGCGCCCTCGCGGCCACGAGCAACGCCCTCGAACTCTTCGACCACGCCAACGGGCAGACGCGCCGCATCCGCCAAAACTCCCTCGACGCCTCCGCCTTCCAGCTCCAGCTCGACCAGCAGGAACTCGATCTGCGCTCCCGCCTGATCGAGATCTTCGGCTACCCCTACGTCGGCGACATCGGCCCGGGCAAGACCTACCCGACCGGCTACGACGGCCCCGACCTGCTCCACTTCATGTATGTGCCCGCCACCGACTTCGTCGGCACCTTGCCCGAATCCGCTTTCGACGAGGTCGAAATCTCCTTCACCGCCTTCCTCGACTCCCTCGACGACTCCGACGCTCCGACCTTTAACCTCCTCTTCGACCGCGATCTCGCCGACAGCTCCGCCGCCGCTGACTTCCTCGACGTCGGCCCCGACGCTACCTTCAACGTCGCCTATCCCTACGTCTCCACCGCCGCCTACGGCGCCCTCGCGCCCGCCTCCTGGGGCCAGCGCCGGGCCCCCGGCGAACTCCAGCTCGCCCTCATGGAGGCCCTGCAGCTCCAGACCAAGATTCGCCAGAGCCAAGCCGCCCACTGGGCCTTGATCCAAAAAACCGAGGACCAAGTCGAACTCCTCGCCAGCCTCTACGCCGTTCGCGCGGACCAGATCCGCATCATGGACAGCGCCGGCAACGAGTTTGAGCGACTCAATGACCGCGCCGCCCGAAGCCGTGCCTTCGCCGCCGCCATGACCAACTCCTCCGACGCAATTTACCGCGGCCTTAGAGTCGTGGGCGACGCCCTGCCCCAGAGCTTCATCGCCGGATTCTCCAACGGCGGCGACACTTTCTCGCCTTTGCGCTTGGGCATGGGATTAGCCGGCCTCGTCACCCTCGCCTCCATCGAGCTCGCAGGCAACGGCTTCGAGGGTAACGCCATCTACACCGAGGCCGACCGCGCCCAGCTCGCCTTCCAGACCCCCTACTCCATCGATGAGGCCGGCTACCCCTACGAGGTCGCGCAACGCCTCAACCACATCGAAGGCCTGCTCCGCGACGAGCCCGCCCTGCGTTTCCAGATCAGCCAGGACGTGCAGGCCCTCGAGACCGCCTTTGCCCGCTACCAATCACTCCTCGGTCGCGGCCAGCGCATCCTCGACGAACGCGTGCTCCTCCGCCGCCAGGCCGCCGGCACCACCCAGCAACGCCGTTACCAGGACATGACCTTCCGCCTCTTCCGAAACGACTCCCTGCAAAAATACCGCGCCTCCTTCGACCTTGCCGCCCGCTACACCTACCTCGCCGCCCGCGTCTTCGACTACGAGACCGCCCTCCTCGCCGACGACACCGGCGCCGGCTGGCGCTTCTACGACGACATTGTGCGCCAGCGCGCGCTCGGCGCCTTCAGCTCCGCCGGCGCGCCCCTCGCCGGCGGCACCGGTCTCTCCCGCCCCCTCGCCGAGCTCGCCGCGACTTACGCCGAGGTGAAGACCGCCTACGGCTTCAACAACCCCCAGTTCGAGACCAACCGCTTCTCCCTCCGCAGCGAGGCCCTCCGCATCCGCTCCGAGCCTGCGGACGACCCCGCCTGGCGCTCCGCCCTCCGCTCCGCCTACGTTCCGAATGTCTGGGCTCTGCCCGAATTCCGCCGCCACGCCCGCCCCCCGCGCCCCGAGAGCGACGGCCCGCTTCCCGCCATCGTCCTTCCCTTCGAGACCGCGATCGCCTCCGGCGTGAACCTCTTCGGCTGGCCCCTCGGCGGTGGCGACAGCACCTACGACTCCTCCCGCTTCGCCACCCGAGTATCCTCCGTCGGCGTATGGTTTGAGAACTACGACGCGCTCGGCCTCTCCAACACCCCCCGCGTCTATCTGATCCCCGTCGGCCTCGACGTGGTCCGCTCCCCCTCGCCGCTCCGCTTCGACACCCGAGAGTTTGTTGTCTTCGATGAGGCCATCCCCGTTCCCTCCCCCCTCGGCGGCGCCTACCCCAACGCCGCCGGCTGGATCCCCGCCAACGACTCCGTCACCGAGCCCTGGAACACCGCCCGCCGCTTCTCCCGCTTCCGCGCCTACCACGACAGCGGCTTAGACCCCGACGACAGCGGCTTCAACATCGCCGAGCTCGCCACGGATACGCGCCTCATCGGCCGCTCCGTCTGGAACACCCGCTGGCTCCTCATCATCACCGGTGACACCCTTCTCGCCAACCCTCGCGCCGGCCTTGACCGCTTCATCCAAGGCACCGCCGGCGCCGGCGTGAGCGACATCAAGCTCGTCTTCAAAACCTACAGCCACAGCGGCGGCAACTGATCCTCCCCCCCACGCCCCCTCCGACCATGCAGCCCACTGCCGCCCTCCGGCTTCTCGCCGCCCTTGCCGTCCTCGCGCCCCTCGCCGCCCGCGCCTCCATTCCCGAGCCCGACCTCGTCTTCTACGGCCGCGTTCACCAAGCCGGCACCCCGCAGCCCGGCCGCCTCCGCGCCTCCCCCGCGTCCGTCTCCTCCGGCCAACTCGTCTGGACCATCACCCCCGCCGGCGGCGCCCCCCGCCAGTTCACCGCCCAGCTTCGCCCCCTCGGCGACTCGGGCTTCACCTACCGCCTCGCCATTCCGGTGGAGTTCCTCACCCCCGGAGCCTCCGCCGATCCCGCCAAGCTCCAGGCCGCCGCCACCCCGCGCAGCCACGGCCGCGCCACCATCACCCTCGGCGGCGCTCCCGCTTTCATCACGCACCCCGACGCCCCCCTTCGCGCCACCTTCACCTTCGGCGTCGCCGACCGCGGCCGCCTCGAACGCGTGGACCTCGCCCTCGCCCCCAACCCCGCCTCCGCCGATATTCTCAACGACCACGACGGCGACGGCCTGCCCGATCACATCGTGGAACAACACGCCGGCCTCGGCCCAGGTTTCCCGCCCGGCCAGCCCCCCGCCGCTGGCGACCTCGACGGCGACTCCCGCACCAACCTCGACGAATACCTCGACGGCACCGATCTCTACGGCCTCACCTACGCCGACTGGGCGCGCCTGCACGTCCTCTCCGGCCCTGCCGCCGACTACGCCGCCGACCCCGACGGTGACGGCCACCGCAACCTCGAAGAGTTCGCCCTCGGCGGCCATCCTCTCCGTGCCGATACCGCCTTCCACCGCCAACGTGTGCGTCTCCTGCCCGCCCCCGGCGGCGGCGCCCACCAGGACTTCATCGTCGCCAAGCCCTTCCCTGCCGCGCCCCGCCGCGTAGGCGTGGCCTACCTCGTAAAACACTCCCTCAACCTGCTCTCCTGGCAGGACCTCACGACCCAGGCGGAGCAGGACGACACCACGCTCGCGCTGCTCGCCGACGAGACGCGCCCCGCGCCCTCCCGGCAATTCTTCAGGCTACAGATCGATGTTGTCCCCGCACCCTGACTCCCGCCGCCGCCTCGCGGCGGCCCCGGTGCTCCTGCTTCTCGCCCTGCTCGCCTCCTGCCGCCCGGCCGCCCGGGATGACGGCACCGTGCTCGCCCGCGTCGGCCGCGAGGACATCACCCTCGCGGCCGTGCGTGCCGAGGCCGCGCGCCTCCGCCTGCCTGCCGACGCCGTCGGTCTTGAGCCGGCCCTCCGCCACCTCGTCGAACGCAAGGCCCTCGCCTCCGAGGCCCGTGCCGCCGGCCTCGACGCCGACCCTGCCATCCAGGCCGCGCACGAATCGCTGCTCGCCTCCCGCTGGCGCGAGCAGGCCGAGGCCGCGCTCGCCCCGTCGGAGCCGACGGAGGCCGAGGTCGCCGCCGCCTACGCCGAGCGTCTGGCTGAGTTTACCCGCCGCGCGCGCGTGCGCGCCGCCCTGCTCCGGCTGCCGCCCGGCGAGGCGGCGGCCGCCGCTGGGTTGCACGGCAGGCTGCTCGACGCCGAGCCCGCCGCGCGCGCCGCGCTATTCGCGAGTCTGGCCGAGGCTCACGCCGCCGACCCCGAAACGAGGCACCGTGGCGGCGATCTCGGCTACCTCACCGAGGGCCGCCCCGTTCCCGGCCTGCCTGCCGAGGTCTTGGATCGGCTCTTTGCGCTGACCGCGCCGGGCGAGATATCGCCGCCCGTCGAGACGCCCGGGGGCTGGTTTATCGTCTGGTTGATCGAGCGCCAGCCGCGCCTCGTGACCCCGCTCGCCGAGGTGGCGCCTGCCCTGCGCGAGCGGCTGCGAGCAGAAGACGCCGAGGCCGCGGCCCGCGCAGTGGTGGAGCGAGCGCTGGCCCGCTACGCGACGGTGCATCCCGAGCGCCTACCCGCCGGGGCGCCTGCGGCTGCGCCGGCGGGCCCCGCGCCCGCGCCGGCCGCGCCCTGAGCGGCGTTCGTCGGCTCTTCGGAAAAATAGGTTCCTCGCTGTTTCCAGTGGATAAGCGGTAAGCGTCCTCGCGGGGACCCCGTAGGCGGGTGTCCGTTGGATCGACTTCGATTTTTCATAAATGGTTGATGGGCTTGCTTATCATATCCTCGGGCTTCTTTTTTTAAGGCGATTAAGACATTCTCGAAGTTCTTTTCCCAAGCCGCTTCCCTGAGTTCCGTGACCTCTTCTAAAACTTAGCCTCCAACGTGACTAAAAAACCAACAAAGCACGGCCTGACCCGAATGGCACTAAGTTAAGGCCATAGGTCGTTAAAGACGCGATGAATTCAGCAAGAAAATCGCATAAATAGTTAATATACAGCTTGATGTAAGTCTTGAATTACTTTATCCTAACGTATTGATGTCCAATACGTTATACTTA
>JBBRHC010000176.1:0-7812 GCA_038223295.1 Opitutales bacterium | reverse complement strand
TCTCGTGCTGGTGGATAGCAGCTACTTCATCCGGACGGAGAACCAGCGCCGCGATCCTTTGGCCGAGCTTACCCACCCCGAGCTCGATTATGACTTCGCGATCAACGGAATCGTATGGGCGGAGGTGCTTCGCGGGCGCAGCGATGCGCACCCGCGTGACCGCTACGAAAAAGCCTTTACCCTCACCCGTCTGCTCCACCTTTCCGCGGCGGGCTGGCAGCGCATGGCCCGTCTCGCATGGGAGCTGGATCGCCGCGGAGAAGTCATCCCCCTGACCGACATCGCCATCGGCGTGACCGCGCTCGAACACGGCGCCTGCGTGCTCACCTTTGACAAACATTACCAAAGAATCCCCGGCCTCGTCGCCGTATCGGACTTGGAATAAATCCGTCCGTGGCTCGGCCTCAACCCGCCGTCACCGCGCCTCATTCAGCGCCCAGTCGTAGTCGAGATACACGACCGTCCACCCCGCCGACCCTTGCGCGAGACTCTTGCTCACCGCCTCCGGGGCGAATGGTGCGAGCGCGGCGAGCACGGCCGGCGCGTCCCCGCCAAAGTCGACTGCGAACCACTGGAAGATCTGTGATAACTGGGCTCGCCGTGTTTTCCCGTCGAAGCGGTTGTGCGACGCTAAAAAACTCCGCGCCTGCTCCCCTATTTGTTCATACAGGCAATCCCCGGTAAAGGCCTCCGCCCGCAGCGTCGGGCACGATACCGCGGCGCACACCACCGCGTAATGGATTAGCGGCTCCTTGTATTGCCCGCGCAGGATTTCGTGTTCGATCGCGTTGAGCGAGTAGGTCGCGCCCGCCACCCGCGCCACCGGCAGATCCCACACCGATTCCGCACCCGCGTGGGGGATGTCGCGAATGCTCGCCACCGGGTGGTGATCCACGATGAGCTTCAGGGTGTAGGCGTTGTACGCATTGATCCAAAATGCGATCTGTTCGGCGCGCCCCGACAACGCTTCAGGTTTCGCCGCCGCCAGCTTCGCTAAATACACATCAAGGCGGGGCTCGCTCTTAAGCGCGGCGTAGCGCACCAGCCCGTCCTTCACGTGCGTCTTCAAAACCGCGTCAAAAATCGAATGGTCAAACGCGCTCGCCTTGAGTGGCAGCGGAGCCAGTCCGAAGGCAATCAGAACCATGCCCAGATGGGCGATGCTGGCGAGGCGGAGGGAAAACAGAGCTAAAATCATAAAACGAAAGGAGGGTTAGACCAGGGTAGGAGTTAGATTACGTTCCGTTCTCGAACGCAATAACCCCCACCAAACCGATCCCGCCACAAACGGCAACCACAGGAGCATGCGTTCGACCAGACCGGTTTCCCAAAGCCCGGTCAGTCCATGCGTTCGCCACACCCAAAAATAAACAAATCCGCTCAAACCCAACAACCGCGCCCCCAGGTGGCCCGTCGCCACCGCCCAGGGCGCCAGCCAAACAAAATACCAGGGGTGAACCGACGGCAGGCAGATGAGCAGCACCCCGAAGTAAGCCTCGAAGGCCGTCACGCCCCGGCGCGCCAGTACTAACGCCAACCCGGCCAGCGGCACGAACACCCAGAGTATCCACGTGTTCCTGATCTCCCCCACCTCGGTTCGCCAAGCCAGATCGCCCAGCCAAGGCAGTAAATCCATGCCCCGCGCCTTGGCCACAAATTCCCTCGGCCACAAGTCCCCCACCGGCCCGAATTCAACCCAAAACCAGCCCAGGGCCAAGGCCAACGGCACCGCGCCCGCCGCCAAAACCCCCAGCGCCGGCCCCGCCCCGCGCTCGCGCCACGCCCGCCAGGCCAGCCACGCCAGGAGCGGAGCCGTCACCCACTTAACCCCGATGCTCACCCCGAGCGCCAACGCCGCCGGCAGCCACCGTCCGCGCTCCCAAGCCAGCGCCGCGATCACCAGGGGCAAAAGCAGCAGGCTCTCGAAATGCGCCCCGCCCGCCGTCGCGTAGAGCACCATCGGCTGCCACGCGAAGAGTAGCGCCGCCGCGCGCCCGAAGCGCCGCGCCAGGAGTCCGCACACCGCGAGATCGGCCGCGAAGAAAACGAGTTTCCACGCCCACACCGCGTCGCCCAGCGTCGCCGCCATCCCGCGAAACCCGAGCTGCAAAAGCGGCGGATAGATGGACGTTTGACCGGGGTGGTTGATCAACCCCCACCACGGCGCGCGCAGCGTCGCCAGCTCCGGCGCGGCCGGCGCGTAGTGGAACGGTGAATACCCGCCGAGCTGCATCCGCCCCTCCCACAGATAGCGCCACACATCGTCGCCCGGCGCCATCGGTACCAGGATCAGCCGCGCCGCCACCGCCACGCCCCAAAACAGCCACGCCGGCGTCGCCGCGTCGTCTCGCCCCAGCGCCGCGCGCCAGGTGAAGACCCAGCCCGCGCCCATCACCGCAGCCGCCCCCAGCAGCCACGGCACCGAGTCCGCCCGCATCTCGCCGTGCGGCCACATCGCCAGCGCGCCGAGCAAGACCAGCGCCCCCGCCCACCGCAGCCGCGGCGCGGCCTGTCGCCAGGCCAGTCGCGCGATGGTCGAGAGGATGATCGTGCCGGCCTGCGCGCTGCCCTTGATCGTGCCGGAGATTTTTGAGCGCCCGCCCTGCCGCCGCCGATAGCCCACCGGCAGCTCCGCGATGCGCGCCCCGAGCTCCACCGCGCGCACCTGCATCTCGATCGTCCAGCCAAAGCCCCGGTCGCGCATGCCGATGCGCTCATAGAGCGCGCGGCGGATCAGCCGCAGCGGGCCCAGGTCGCGGTATTGGTGCCCCCAGCCTATCCGGATGAGCGCGACCGAGAGCGCGTTGCCGAAGTTCTGCACCGGGGTCATCACCGCGCGCGCCTCGGCGCGCGCGCGCCTATCCCCGAGCACGAAATCCGCCCCGGCCCGCGCCTCCGCGATCAGCCGCTCGATGTCGCGCAGGTCGTCGCTGCCATCGGCGTCGCAAAACAAAATCCACTCCACCGGCTCCGGCAGGTTTTCCGCACCCGTCCAGCAAGCCTGGCCGTAGCCCCGTCGCGTCTCGACCACGACTTCCGCCCCGGCGGCGCGAGCCATCGCCACCGTCGCGTCCGTACTCCCGTTGTCCACCACCCGCACCCGCGTGAGGCCGAGCGCCCGCAGCCGCTCCACCACGTCCACGATGGTCGCCTCCTCATTGAGGGCGGGTATGATGGCCTGGATGGCGGAGAGTTCGATCATGCGGCGAAGACGCAGGCGTCGTAGCTTTGGAGCGGCCAGGGCTCGCGTCTATTCCGGCGCGGAGGAATATTTTCCCGCGTCGCCCCTCTTTAGAACAATGCCCTCCCTTTTCTCCCGCTACGCTCGTTGGCTCCACCTTCGCTGGCCCGCCGGCGCGGTGGAAAAACTGCCCGAGGTACGGGCCGACGGCACCACCGCGCTGCCCGGCGTGCGCATCGTTGGAGATCTCACCGGCGTGCCTTTGCTTAAGTTCGCCGCCGATTCCGGCGCGCTCGCCGCCCGCGCCGTCGCCGCCGAGCTCGGAAACGCCATCGGCGGCGACGAAGGCCCGGTCGATCTCGCCATCGTGGGCGGAGGCATCGCGGGTCTCGCCGCCGCTCTCGAAGCCAAAAAGCTCGGCCTGCGCTTCGTCGTTTTCGAGGCCACCCAGCCCTTCGCCACCATCGCAAATTTCCCCAAGGGCAAACCGATCTACACCTACCCCACCGACTTCACCCCCGCCGGCGACCTCGCCCTTTCCGCCGATGTTAAAGAGGACCTCTTCGCCGAGCTCGAGGCCCAGCGCATCGCCGCCGGCATCGAGCCCCACCGCGCGCGCATCGAACGCCTGGAGCGAAGCGGCGATCTCCTGCTTCTCCACCACCCTGAGGGGCAGCCCTTCCGCGCCCGCCGCGTCATCGTAGCGATCGGCCGCAGCGGCAACCACCGCAAGCTCGGCGTGCCCGGCGAGTCGCTCGACAAGGTCTACAACCGCCTCCACGACCCCAAGGACCACGCCGGCAAACGTGTGCTTGTGATCGGCGGCGGCGACTCCGCCCTCGAAGCCGCCGTAGCGATCGCCCGGGCCGGCGGCCACGTGATGCTGAGCTATCGCGGCGAGGCCTTTTCCCGTGCCAAGCCCGACAACGTCGCCGCCCTGGCCGCCGCCGGCGTCGCCACGCTGCTAAAAAGCCAGCCGCTCGAAATCACGGAAGACGCGGTGCGCCTGAAGACCGGCGACGGCCGCGAAACCACCGTTCCCAACGACGTCGTCTTCGCGCTCATCGGCCGCGAGGCGCCGCTCGATTTTTTCCGCCGCAGCGGCATCCCCATCCAGGGTGAAACCTCCCTCGCTGGCTGGCTGGGCATCGCCGCGCTGCTGGCGTTCTGCATTTTCATCTACTCGTGGAAAGGCGGCGGCCCTACCGAGAGCTGGCTAAATCCCTCGACTTGGGCCGACCGGCTCGCCGCCTCGTTTTCCGACCGCAGCACGCTGCTCGGCACGCTCGCGGTGTCGATGAAGTCGCGCTCGTTCTACTACACGCTGATCTACAGCTCCCTCATCCTCGCCTTCGGGATCGACCGTATTCGCAGGCGCAATACGCCCTACGTCACCCGCCAGACTTGGACGCTAATGACGGTGCAGTGGCTGCCCCTCTTCATCCTGCCCGAGATCATCCTGCCCTGGCTCGGCTACAACGGCGCCTTCTCCACCGGCCTGGGCGCGGCGGTGGCGGACAACCTTTTCGAGAAATACATCTCGGTCTCGGACTACGCCGCCGGCACCTGGCCCGAGTGGGGCCACCCGCGCGCCTACTGGCGCGCCTATGGCTTCATTTTGGCCTGGCCGCTCAACGTTTACAACGTGTTCACCGACTCGCCCCACTGGTGGTGGCTTGGAATTGGCGCGGTCCAGACGTTCGTGCTCATCCCCTGGGCGATCTGGCGCTGGGGCAAGGGCGCCTACTGCGGCTGGATCTGCTCCTGCGGCGCGCTCGCCGAGACGATGGGCGACCGCCACCGCCACAAAATGCCGCACGGCCCGGGATGGAACCGCGTCAACTTCATCGGTCAGGTTTTCCTCGCCGCCGCCTTCGCCCTGCTCGCCGTGCGCGTCGCCGGCTGGATCTTCCCCGATTCGTGGGCCGACCGCAGCTTCCACGTCCTGCTCGAGGGCAAGGGCGAGGACGGCAAACTCCTCGGCGGGTTTTTCCTAAGCTACAAGTGGTTCGTCGACATACTCTTCGGCGGCGTGATCGGCGTGGGATTTTACTTCAAATACTCCGGCCGGGTATGGTGCCGTTTCGCCTGCCCGCTGGCCGCGCTGATGCATATCTATGCGCGCTTCACCCGTTTCCGCATCTTCGCCGACAAGAAGAAATGCATCTCGTGCAACGTCTGCACCTCGGTGTGCCACCAAGGCATCGATATCATGAGTTTTGCCAACCAGGGCCTGCCCATGGAGGATCCCCAGTGCGTGCGTTGCTCGGCTTGCGTGCAGAGCTGCCCGACGGGCGTATTATCCTTCGGCCAGCTCTTGGCCGAAGGAAAACCGCTTTTCGACGAACTCCCCGCCTCCCCCGTGCAGATGCGCGAAGCCCACGCCAAGGCACACTCTCAAAACCAGGCCTAGCGCGACGGGTGAAGCCTGCAGCATGCCCGACGAGCCCACGCGCAACCCGCACACCGGCAAACCCGCTCGACACTCTTCGTCAGAGCCGAGTGCCCTCGCTCACGACGCGGCGGCGAAACGCCTCCAAAATCCGGGCGGTGATCGCGCCGGGCTTGCCGGTCCCGATGACGCGACCGTCGAGCTTCACCACCGGAATGACTTCGGCGGCGGTGCCGGTGAGGAAACACTCGTGCGCGCACCACACATCGTAGCGCGTCAGGTTGCCCTCCCGCATCGGCACGCCAATCTCGGTAGCGATGTCGAAAATGGTGTCGCGGGTGATGCCTTTGAGCGCGCCCTGCGAGGCCGCCGGGGTGATGATCGCGCCTTTGTGGACGATGAACAGATTGTCTCCGGTGCACTCCGCGACGTAGCCTTGGTCGTTGAGCATGATCGCCTCAAGACACCCGGCCTGCTTCGCCTCGATCTTGGCCAGGATGTTGTTGAGGTAGTTGAGCGATTTGACCGTGGGCGGCAGTGCCGCCGGGTTGGTGCGGCGAGTGGCGACGGTGCAGATGTTCAACCCCGTGGTGTAGTGCTCGGCCGGGTAGAGCGCGATTTTCGCCGCGATGATGAACATCGAAGGGCGAGGACACAGCCACGGCGAGAGGCCCAGGTCACCCACGCCGCGGGTGATGACGAGGCGGATGTAGCCATCCGTCAGCCCGTTCAGGCGGCAAGTCTCACAGGTGGCATCGGAGATTTCCTGACGAGACCAGGGAAGATCAAGGAGGAGCGCCTTGGCGGACATCTCCAACCGCTCCAAGTGCTCGTCGAGGCGGAACACGTTACCTTGGTAAAGGCGAATGCCCTCGAAAACACCGTCCCCATAGAGGAGACCGTGGTCGAAAACGGAAATCTTCGCGTCCGCCTGGTCGACGAATTGGCCATCGAGGTAAATTTTCATCGCGCGCAGGTTGAAGCTATCCCGGCAAAATTGTCGAGTCCGCGTCCAAGTTTTTGCTTGTATCGGAACTGGAGAGCGCACAACATGTTTAATTCCTCTATCCCCCCTATGACTACCTCCATAAAACGCCTCCAAAAAGGCTTCACGCTCATCGAGCTTCTTACCGTAATAGCCATCATCGGTATCCTCGCGGCGATCATCATACCCACTGTCGGCAAGGTTCGTGAAACCGCGCAAAGATCGGTTGTAGGCAGCAACCTACGCCAAATCGGCCAAGCCGCCTTAATCTTTGCCGCTGATAATCGCGATAATCTTCCTCGCTTTACGAACGTCACTGGTGGCACATCATTTGGGCAGCCTGGCGGCACGGCAGGACAGACTGTTGACGGGTTCGCTGCGGCTCTTGCCGTTGGCGGAGGACTTAATGACGCGACTATTTGGGTAATATCAAACGACAAAGGGCCTTCAGCAGTGTTGACTCCTGCCTCGACAGTATTTACACCCACTGGCACCTCCAGAGACTTTACCACTAATTTCACAACCCTAACCATGGGCTTCGGAGTGGTTTTGGGGTTAACAACCACAGACGCTTCAACCACCCCGATTGCATTTACTCGCGGGATCTTGAGTTCGGCCAACGGCAGATGGGCAACATCTGGTCCAAATGAATCTGACGGGGGTCACATCGTATTTCTCGGAGGAAACGTACAGTTTCTGCGCTCTCTGGGCGACACGCCAGCTAATGGCGAACTCGTGGGATCGAACGGTAGCAAAACCAACGCGATAACGGCAACACTCAAGCCAGGAAATAAAGTGTTTATTGAAGAGACCGTAATGGGCGGCAATGGGACTATAGTTCCAGCAAATGGAACTTGACCCTAATATTTTATATCCTGCCTGCTTAAGCCCTAACTTTCTGGTTAGGGCTTTTTTAATTTCCCTATGCGCGATAAACTAGTGTAGTGTTAACTAATTCCTAGCCTAGATATAAGCGCAGACGATGTGGAGGGCGGCGTCAAGCGGCTAGTGCACAGTTTTTTTGTATGGCGGCCTGAAAGACTTCGGCGGGGGATTGACCATCGAGAACGATGCGTGGACGGTTGTTGAGTCGCCACCCGGCTTTGGCGATTTGGCCTTTGGTGACGGTATTAAAGTCGATGCCTTTGGGGAAGTATTCCCGGATAAGGCCGTTGATATTTTCGACCGCACCTCGCTGCCATGGGCTATGGGGATCGCAAAAATAAACGGCGACTTGGGTGGCGATGGAAAAGG
>JBBRHC010000175.1:0-7837 GCA_038223295.1 Opitutales bacterium | reverse complement strand
ACGATCGAGGCCGCCGCCACCACCGGATCCTCCTCCGCCTTGGTGCGCATGCGCAGGTCAAACCCCGTCACGCCGAGCTTCACCAGCTCCCGCGCCACCAGCGGATCCTCGGTGAACTGGTCGAGCAGCCCCCACGGCGCGGGTTTCTCCGCCAGCGCCTCCTGCAATGCCCGCGCGTGCTGGAAGGCGAGGATCTGGTTCTGGCTGCGAAACCGCGTGCCCATGAGCTGGTTATACTGGCGCATGTCGCGGCTGGTGATGGTCTTCACCACCACGCCCGGCGTGGCGCGGATGATTTTGTCCAGCTCCAGGATTTTCGCTTCCGACATCTTTTTCGAGTCCTGCGCCCCCGCCGCGCGCCACGCCTCAATCATGCTTTTCGAGCCGATCACGGTCGC
Organism: Opitutales bacterium; assembly: GCA_038223295.1. Taxonomy (GTDB): domain Bacteria; phylum Verrucomicrobiota; class Verrucomicrobiia; order Opitutales; family Opitutaceae; genus IMCC26134_A. The sequence continues at coordinate 7,439 of JBBRHC010000175.1, read as the reverse complement.
CGCGATCAGCGGCCCGAAGAAGTCGCCCTTGCCCGACTCGTCGAGCCCCGCGTGGGTTTCAAACCAGTCCGGATGCAGCACCTCGTCGTAGCCCAGCCTCGCCGCCCCGGTGATTTCCGGCTCGATGATCATTGAGACAAACTCCTCCGTGCCCTTGCCCGCCACGACGAGTTTGCGGCTGTCGTAGCCGGTGACATTGACCTTCGCCGCCTCGTTGCGAAACGAGAAGCGCGCGTAGGCCACCTCCATGCGCTCCCAACCGCGCTTCGCCAGCAATGCCTCCAGCTTACTCAACTGCGCGTCCGTCAGCTTTATGGTGTAGCTCGCCAGCTTCTTGGGCGCATCGGGATCGGAGACGGATTTCTTAGGCATTCGGGAAGTCCAGATATGGCCACGAAAGGCGCGATGAGCACAAAACGAATCTGTTTTTGTCCGCCGCCTAATTTTGCGTCTTCTGTGCCTCTTGTGGCCCACCCGCTGACCGACTCCGCCCCCGCTTTCCAAACCGCCCTGCTCGACTGGTATCGCGCCCATCGCCGCCGCCTGCCGTGGCGCGATTCGCCCTCGCTCTACAAGACCGTCGTGAGCGAGTTCATGCTCCAACAGACGCAGGTGAAAACCATGCTGCCCTACTTCGCGCGCTGGCTCGACGCGCTACCCGATTTCGCCGCCCTCGCCGCCGCCGACGAGGCCCGCGTGGTCAAGCTCTGGGAGGGCCTCGGCTACTACACTCGCGCGCGAAATCTGCACAAACTCGCCCGCGCCCTCGTCGCCTTGCCCGCCCTCCCGCGCGAGCGCGCCGCGTGGCTCGAGCTGCCCGGCATCGGCCCCTACTCGTCCGCCGCCATCACCAGCATCGCCTTCGGCGCGCCCGCCGCCGTGGTCGATGGCAACGTCGTGCGCATCCTCGCCCGCCTCACCGCCGACGCCACCGCCTACCGCGACACCACCGCCGCCGGCAAGGCCTTCACCCCGCTCGCCGACGCCCTCCTCAACCACGCCGAGCCCGGCGACCACAACCAGGCCATGATGGAGCTCGGCGCCACCGTCTGCCAGCGGCACAACCCGCTCTGCACCGTGTGCCCGGTGCGGGTATTTTGCGCGGGCGCCCGCTCCGGCGACCCCGAGGCCTACCCGCGCCTCGCGGCCAGACAGATCGAGGCCCTCACCGTCGTCCGCGCCTGGTGCCGCCGCGCCCCCACCCGCGTCGCCGGCGGGCCGGCGCTCCTCCTGCACCGCACCGATCCCGCCGCGCGCCGTCTCGCCGGGCAACACGAGCTGCCCGCCGCCGCGCACCTCGGTTTCGCGCCCGCCGAGCTCGCCGCCGCCGGCCCGCTCCTCGCCACCAAAAAACGCGGCATCACTCGGTTCGCCTTCACCGAGCCCATCCACGCCCTGCCCGAGAAACTCCTGCCCCGCCCGCTCCCCGAGGGCCTCGTCTGGGTCGCCGAGGCCGACCTGGAAACCGTGCTCCTCTCCGGCCCCCACCGCCGCTGGGTCCGCGAGCTGCTCGCGCGAGGCTAACCCCGCAAACTCACGCCGTCGCGCCCGCCCCGCCACTCGACGTGCCGGGCGCACCCGGAGGCGGAGTCCCGTCGGGCCCGTTCTTGGGCGCGTCGTCATCAATATCCGAAAACGAGATCTTCAGGTTAAAAAGCGGCAGCAAACACAGCAGCCCGACCACCGTCAGCCCCAGCACCGCATAGCCCGCCGCATCGTGCACGAAACCCTCGATCGCCTCGTGCCCGTAATTGTAGGCCCACGAGGTCAGGAAGAGGCCGCGTAGCAGATTCGTGAATACAGCGAAGAGCATCGACGCCGCGACCAGCGCGACCTTCTTCCAGAGCTTGTCGAGAAACACCGACGCCAGGAACGACCCCGCGAACAGACACGCCGTCAGCGAACGTATGCCCGAACACGCCTCGGCCACGCCCACTTGGTTGGGTTTTCCGTCCTCCATCGGAGGCAGGACCAGCACGTTGCCCTGCTGCTCGATCGGCATGCCGAGCAGATCGAAGGTGAAAAACACCACCGAGGTCACCTTCTGGAGCAGGAAGAGATTCAGGTTGCCCTCCACCACCGACACCATCGGCGCCGACACCAGCCACACGAGGCACGGGAACAAAAACCACGCGACCAGCCGCACCCGCGCATCCTCGAAAACCCCCGCCAGCCCGGTCCCCGGCCGCGTGGCCGCCGCGCCCGCCGCCGACTCCGGCGTGTTGATAAAGAGCAGGGGCAACAACAACGCCGCCGTGCCCAGCGTGATCGCCAGCGTGCCGGGGAACGACGGCCCCGCGCCCGCCCGATAAAACGCCCCGAGCAGGAACATGCCCGCCCCGCCCAGCATCGCGCCGTAGGCGAGCACGTTGAGCACGATATTCCACCCGCGGCTCGCGCGCGGGCTGCCGGGCGCGATGCAGGCCGCCGCGCACGCGGAGATTTTCGCCCAGCGGTCATAGATCACGAAACCCACGAAAGCCGGCACCAGCCACCCGAAGCCGTAATCCTCCTTCGCCTCCCACCAATGCGACTGATCCCAGGCGACAAAGCCCCAAAACGCCACCGCGACGAGCAGGGCGCCCGAGAAGGGCATGGGGAGGGCGGCGGTGAGTTTTTGCCAATAAGCCTTCATAGGGGTTACGATTATTTAAGGGGCGTCATTCGCGGCCAAAGCACAAGCCTCGGTCGCGACCGGCACGCAAGGCGCGCCAGTCGTCACCCGCTCGTCACGCGCCGCCGGCCGCGACAAACACCAGCGAGCAGTTCGTGCCGCCGAAGCCAAAGCTGTTGGCCAGCGCCGCGCGCACCGGTTTCCGCACCGCCACGTTCGGCGTCACGTTGAGGCCCAGCGCCGCGACCGCCGGGTCGAGCGTGCCCACGTTGATCGTCGGCGGCACCACGCCGTCGCGGATCGCCATCACCGCCGCGAACGCGCCCATCGCTCCCGCCCCGCCCAGCAGATGCCCGGTCATGGACTTCACCCCGCTCACGTGGAGCGCGGCCTTGTTTTCGGCAAACACCGCCGCGATCGCCGCCGCCTCCTCGCCGTCGCCGGCGGGCGTGGAGGTCGCGTGGGCCGACACATAGTCGACCGCCGTCGGCGCCAGCCCCGCGTCGGCCAGAGCCGCCCGCATCGCGCGCGCCGAGCCCGCCGCGCCGGGCGCGAGCGAGGACAGGTGATACGCGTCCGCCGACGCGCCGTAGCCGGCCAGCTCCGCGTATATTTTCGCCCCGCGCGCGAGGGCGTGTTCCCGCTCCTCCAGCACGAACACCACCGCGCCCTCGCTTAGCACGAATCCGTCGCGCTCCGCGTCATAGGGCCGCGACGCCGCCTCGGGCGCGTCGTTGCGGGTCGAGAGCGCCTTCATCTGCGCGAAAGCCCCGATGGCCAGCGGCGTCACCGTGCTCTCCGCCCCGCCCGCGATCATCACGTCGGCCTGTCCGCGCGCGATCATCGCCGCCGCCTCGCCCAGCGAGTGCCCGCTGGTCGCGCAGGCCGAGGCCACCGCGTAGTTCGGGCCCTGCAGGTTGAGCACGAGGCTCACCTGGCCGGCCAGCAGGTTGGGCGCGATTTGAAAGATGAAAAACGGCGAGATTTTGCGAAACCCACTCGTCCTCCACGTCTCCTGCATCGCCTCGATTTCCGGCAGTCCGCCGATGCCCACCCCGAGATTCACCCCCAGCCGCCCGGCCGACAGGCTATCGCGGTGCGCGTCCAGGCCCGAGTCCGCATAGGCCTCGATCGCCGCCGCCGCCCCGAGGTGGGTGAATCGGCCAAATTTTTTCGCGTCCTTCGCCGTAAACGCACTCGTCACCGCCTCCCCCGCCGCCCCGCGCGGCCGCAGCGCCGCCGACAACGCCGCCGTGGGCTCGAAGCCCCGCACCTCGCCCGCGATCTTCGCCGCGCACAAGCTCGCGTCGAACCGCGTGATCGGCCCGATGCCCGAGCGCCCCGCCTGCAAACCCTCCCAATTGGCGGCGGCCGTGAGACCGAGCGGGGTGACCGCACCGAGACCCGTGACCACGACGCGACGACGCTGAGAAGCAGGCTGATTGAGCATAGGTAGAAAAAGGGGGCGACCGCCGACCAAACCGAAACCCGCCAACATGAGCACCGCCCCGCCACTCCTCAACGCCCAATTCCACCCGTAAAAACCCGCCCCCACGTGGCACGGCGTGGAGCCCGTGAGCGAACGGGCGTCTTGCCCGATCGCTGCCGATCCCATGGGCGAGCCGCCCATGCCACTTTCGATTCCGCTGACATCGCTTCTGATTCCCGCCCCCCGCCCGGCCCACCGCGTGCTTTGACATCCCCGCCGTCCGCCTTTTGCCTGCCCTTCTCTTCGCCCGCCCGCACCCACCGCACATGCCGCAGCTCCACCCTTATTGGCGCATGGAATACATCGAGACGCCGCGCCCGCCCGCCTCGGCGCGCCCCTTCACCGATTTGCCCGCCGCGAACGACGACCGCGCCGCCTATATCGTACATCGCACGCCCCTGAGTTACCTGATGCTCAACCGTTTCCCCTACAACCCCGGCCACCTCCTCGTCATCCCATTTCGCGAAGTTTCCGACCTCCCCGACCTCACCGCCGCCGAACAAACCGATCTCATGGCCGCCCTGGTTTTCGGCCAAAAACTCCTGCGCGCCGTCCTCCGCCCCGATGCCTTCAACATCGGCTTCAATCTCGGCCGCCCCGCCGGCGGCAGCATCGACCACCTCCACGGCCACATCGTCCCGCGTTGGACCGGCGACAACAACTTCATGCCCGTCCTCGGCCAAACCCGCATCCTCCCCCAAGCCCTCGACGAGACCTGGCAAAAACTCTCCGCCCAAGCCGCGAGTATGTCCCACGCCCTCTGACCACAGCTCCCCCACCCTCGCCCGCCCCCCCTCCTCGACCCTTCGCCCATCGCCCTTCGTCATCAGCCCCTAGCCCATCGCCCCTCGCCCTTCGCCCTTCGCCCCTCGTCATCAGCCCTTCGCCCCTACCCACCATGGCGTCGTCCACCCTCCACTTCCCCTCCGCCCGCCACCTCAGCCAGCTCTACGCCGGCCACCCGGAGAACCTCGCCCATGCCGAGCGCCTGCTCGGCCTCAGCCTCGTCTCCCGCGAAGACTGGCTGCGCCTTGATGGCGAGGCCGAAGCCGTCGCCGCCGGCGAGGCCCTCTTCGGCCTGCTCAACGAGGCCCGCACCCTCGGCCTCCACATCCGCACCCCCGATTTCCACCGCTTCGCCGAGGGCGTCGCGCGCGGCGAGACCGCCCAGCTCCGCGCCCTGTTCACCTCCCCCATCGTCGTCGCCACCCAGCGCAAGACCATCGTCCCCAAGACCCTCGGCCAAAAGCTCTACCTCCAGGCCATCCTCAAGCACTCGCTCGTGTTCGGCATCGGCCCCGCCGGCACCGGCAAAACCTACCTCGCCATGGCGGCCGCCGTGCACGCCCTGCTCAAAAACCAGGTCGAGCGCATCATCCTCACCCGCCCCGCCGTCGAGGCCGGCGAGGCCCTCGGTTTCCTCCCCGGCGATCTCAACGAAAAAATCCTCCCCTACCTGCGCCCGCTCTACGACGCCATGGGCGACATGCTCGACGCCGGCGACGTCGCCAAACTCACCGAAAAAGGCATCATCGAGGTCGCCCCGCTCGCCTACATGCGCGGCCGCACCCTCAGCCGCAGTTTCATCATCCTCGACGAGGCCCAGAACACCACGCCCGAGCAGATGATGATGTTCCTCACCCGCCTCGGCGAAGACTCCCGCATGGTCGTCACCGGCGACATTACCCAGATCGACCTCCCCCGCGCCAAACAATCCGGCCTCCTCGAAGTCCAGCGCATCCTCCGCGACATCGACGGCATCCAGTTCCATCAATTCAGCGGCGCTGACGTCGTCCGCCACCCCCTCGTCCTAAAAATCATCGAGGCCTACGAACGTTACCAAAACCCCATCAACCCCGCGCCCTGATCCACCTCCACCGCCGTCCCGCCTGCCCGCGCCCTCCGACCTCCCCCCTCCGTCTTTCGTCCGCCCTCCTTCGTCATTCGTCCTTCATTCGGAATTCGCCTAGCTCCCCCGTCCGCCTCCCCGGCCCCCCCCCGCCTTTGTCCGCCTTCTCCCAGTTCCTCGTTCGCCTCCGCGCCGCGCTCGCCTCCCCAGGCGTCGCCGCGCCCCCGCCCACCCGTCGCCGCAAAGCCCCCGCCGCCCCCGGCATCGGCTTCTCCGCCGCCGCGGACGGCTCCCGCCTCGTGGCCGTCGCCCTCTTCTTCGCCACCGTCGTCGCCATCGTCCTCATCTCCTTCGTCGGCGTCACCAACCGCACCCTCACCGTCCTCCCCAACCAGCTCGCCTCCGTCCGCATCGCCGCCGCCATCCCCTTCACCTACGAGAGCGAGGAAAAAACCCGCGACGCCCGCCAGCGCCTCGGCGAACGCGTCCCGCCCGTCTACCGCATCGCCGCCGAAAAGCTTCAGCGCTTCGAACTCCACCTCACCGAGCTCATCACTTCCCTCGCCCCCTACGCCGGCCTCGAACCCGACCGGCGCGCCGCCTTCATCGCCGAAAACACCGCCGCCTACAACGCCCGCGGCCCCTACCGCGCCACCCCCGAGGACGTCGCCCTACTCGCCGCCGGCAATGACATCGTCGCCCGCGCCCAGCTCCTCGAAGCCGGCCTCGGCATCCTCCGCGCCATCCACTCCCAGGGCGTCACCGACACCGACGACCTCGGCGGCGACCGCGCCGCCGGTCGTTTGAAACTCTTCCAAGTCCTGCGCCCCGACGGCGCCGTCGCCACCCGCCCGGTCGATACCCTCGAGGACGCCCACACCTACCTCCGCGTCAACCTCGCCGCCGAGGAGCCCAACCGCGCCCGCGCCGTCGGCCTTTATCGCATTTTCCGCGACGCTGTCGTGCCCAATCTCGACTACGACGCCGACTCCACCCGCGCCCGCCGCGCCGACGCCGTGCGCGACATGCGCCCCGTGATGATCTCCGTCGAGCGCGGCCAGACCATCATCGAGCCCGATACCCGCGTCACCCCCGGGCAGTTCGAGATGCTCGAGGCCCACCGCCGCGCCCTCGCCGCCACCACCTCCCCCCTCGACGAGACCGTCCGCCTCTCCGGTCGCATCCTCCTCGTCCTGGCCATGCTCGCCGCCTCCCTCATCTACATCCGCCTCGAAGACCCCGAGACCCTCCAGTCCAACTCCCGCCTCGCCCTCCTCGCCCTCGTCGTCCTCGCCAACCTCGCCCTCGTCCGCGGCACCTACTCCCTCGGCTCCCTCGACTACTTCCTGGACACCACCACCGCCGCCGCCCTCCTCCCCTACATCGCCCCCGTCCGCATGGGCCCCCGCAGCGTGGCCCTGCGCATCGACGGCGGCTGCGCCATCTTCATGGCGGGTTTGCGCTCCCTCTTGACCGGGGGCCTGGGG
>JBBRHC010000174.1:0-7942 GCA_038223295.1 Opitutales bacterium | reverse complement strand
GAGATGGCACAAGATGCTGGATCAGATGGTCGTTCGTGAATCCCGAAGTGCACTGAATAGTGCATTGAGCGGGTGAACGGACGAGCAGATGAGCAGCAGATTGCGCCAGATCGCGGCGATCCACTTCGGATTTCGGGTTTAACCCATCTCCTTCTAAACTGAGCCGATGGCCGCTTCTGGAGGCCGCCTAAGATTGCGCATCTCACCCGTCCAACAGTCCACGCAAACGCGCCTCATCCGCCTGCATCGAGGCGGTGACCACCATCCCGCCCTCCGTCCAGCTCGCAAAAGCCCACCCATCCTCCGTTCGCCACGTCCGCCCACCGTCCTCCGCCGGCGCGTCGCGCAAATCTTCCCGCCTTATCACCGTCAGGTGTAAAAGCTGCCGGCCCGACGCCATCATCATCTTTTTCTTCATCGGGTCCATGGGCATATCGCCGGCGACTCCTGCCGGCGTCGCCTCCGGCCCGCCCGCCTCACCCGGTACCCAAAAACAAATCAGGTAGGCCTCCGCCTGGCTCACCGTCAGCACTTCGCAGCCAAAACTCTCCAACCCCGCCACCGCCTCCACCCGCGGAAACACCGCCGGCCCTCCCGCCGCCGCCAGCGTTGCGACCAGCTCGCCCGGATCGGCCGCCACGCGATCCAGCTCGTATCCCGGCGTCGCAAAAAACTGCCGCACGCTCCTCCGCACGTCCTCCAGCGCGGCACTCGCCACCACTGCCGGCTCCGCTTGGCCCTGCCTCGGCGACGGCAGCACCCCGTCGGGCCGCGCCGCCATAAAAAACAGCCCCGCCACCGCCAGCCCCGCCACACCGGCCATTCCCCAACCCCACGCCAGCCACCGGTGCCCGCCCGCCCCTTGCCGCCGGCCTACGGCCGCCGCACGCCCCGCCGCCAGGATCGCCTGCACGCGATCCTCCGGCAACGCCTTGGCGTCGTAGTGCTGTTTCATGCGTTTTTCGGGATCAGTCATGGGACCATTTTCTTAAGCCATCTTGGACCTAGGCCGGCGCGGAAGACAACTTGTGCATCGCCCGCCGCAAGACGCTGAGCACGGTGTTACGCGGCCGCCGGGTCGCGCGTGAAATCTCCTCCGCCGTATAGCCCTCCACGTGATGGAGATAAATCGTCTCGCGCTCGTCGACACGCAGCGATCCGAGCACGTGTTCGAGATCGCCGGCCACGCCCGGCGCGGCGTCACCCTTCCCCGCCGTCCGAGAGGCTTCGTCCTGAGTCTCGATACTCTCAAACCGCACCACCTTGCACCGCCGGATCACGTCGATGTGCACCCGACGAATCGTCGCAAAAAGCAGGGGCTTCGAATCCACGTCCCCGTACTTCCGACAAAGCCGCAGCCACGCCTCCTGCACCAAATCCTCGGCGTCGGCCTCGTGGTGCGTAAGCGCGCAAGCATAGCGAAAACCGCATTGCAGCAGTTCAGCCGGCGAAGTTGGTGAATCAGATCGGTTTTCAGACATGGGGGCCTCACCCGGCACGAGCCCGGGTAAGGACTGTGAGCCAGCTCGCCGCGATCTTATTCCGCGACGCCGCAACGTTTCCGAACTGTTGCAATCTATCGGTGCCTGCCGCTTCAGAAAGGGAACGTCACCGACAACCCCCACGTCTCCTCCTCACCCACGTTACGGCCATCAATCACCTGCGCACCGTAGGCCCGGTAGTAGCGCCCGCCCGCATCCGCGAAGGCGACGCCTATCTCGACCACGTGCACCTCTTCCTGGACCGAGGGAAGATCCTGCAGCCCGCTAAAACCCGATCCGCCGATATCCGGACCTGAGGTGCCGGCATAATAACTGTAACGACCGTCCACAAAGAATCCGCCGCCCAGCGGAAGCGTCAACCGGCTGGTCGACCACCACGCATCCGGCACCGGGTTCGCCGACACGCGATAACCCAGCGCGCCGTCGTAAGTCAGCCCTCCTTCCGTCAACTGTTTCGAGAAAATCAGCGTCACGTCCGCCCCGTTCTCGCCGTCCCCCGGCGCGTCAAAAAACCCCGTTTCGTAATCACCCGCGATCAACGCGCCCATCCGCACCGCCGCCGCAAACCCGGATGTTTCCTCATGCAGAAACTTGTAGCGCACGCCCACATACGTGTCGGCCAACACCTGCTGACTTTGACCCGTCGGCTCGAACTCCACATCGGAGTAGCCCAACGACAGATCCAGCGCCCAATCCGGCGCCAGCCCGAGATCGAGATAGACCCGCCACGACTGCCGCACGATGTCGCCCGGCAGACTCATGTCGGCATCGCCGGCGGTGAAGTCTTGGAAACTCTGGTAGCTATACGACGGCGTCAGCGAGCCCGAGCCCGCCGGCGGAATGTAGGTCGAGTTGGCCTGCGCCGTGCCGGCGGCCAATGCGGCGCTCGTCAAGGCCAGACCCATCCGGGCCGACCGATTGAAAGGAAGAAGGTGTTGCATGGAGGTGGACATCATCCCCGGCACCAACGAACCACGCGGGCCTTTGATTGCACCGCCTCCAAAAAAAAGTTCACCGCCCCCAAGGGTCGTAAACCTTCGCGCGATGACGCGGCTCAAGTTCGCCCCGCATGCGTCGATGAACCGGGATACATTTATCTGTAATCATGAAAAACTGGACCATCGGACGAAGAATCACGTTTGGGTTTGCGGCATTGATCGTGGTCATGGCCCTCGTGCGCGCCACCGCCTACCAACGCATCCTCACGGTGAAATCCGCCAACGACGAGATGGCGGAGGGCAGCCTCCCGGCCATCCTCGTGCTCGGCCAGGTCGAGGCCTTGGTGAAGGAAAACTTCATCAACGTGTCGCTTCACTTCCTAGCCGACGGCGTGGAGAAACAGTACGCCATCGCCAAGACCATGGATGGCATGACCGCCAAGCTTTCCGGACTCTACGCGACCTACGAATAACTGCCGCAATCGGCCGACGACCTGAAGCTATACGAGGGGGTGAAGAAAAACCGCGCCCTCTATCGCGACGCCCGCGCGGAGGCGCTGAAACTCAGCCGCGCGCAGGATGCCGCCACCGCGGAGGCCGTCGGCGCGAGGTTGTATCCGCTTTTCCAGGACTACATTCGCGCGCTCTCCGAGCTCGTGAGCCACGACCACGAGTGCGCGCGATCAACCTCGGCCGGCACCGTGACTGTGATCCGGGAGACGCGCCGGATGCTGATCATCGGCACGGGCGGGGCGCTGCTCATCGGCGTGGTTCTCGCGTTTTTCATCACCCGCGGCACCCGTCGCGTGCTCAGCCGGGTCGGCTCGCAGTTGTCCCAGGGCTCGGGCCAGCTCACCGCCGCCGCTTCGGAGATCAGTTGCTCCAGCCAGTCGCTCGCCGAAGGCGCCAGCGAACAGGCCGCCACGCTCGAGGAGACCAGCGCGTCGCTCGAGGAGATATCCAGCATGACCAGGCGCAACGCCGAAAACGCGGGCCGGGCCAAGGACCTCGCCAATCAGACACGCGTCGCCGCCGAGACCGGCGCGGCCGACATGGGGGCGATGAGCTCCGCGATGGACGCGATCAAGGCCTCGTCGGACAACATCGCGAAAATCATCAAGACGATCGACGAGATCGCCTTCCAGACCAACATCCTCGCGCTCAACGCGGCGGTCGAGGCGGCGCGCGCGCGCGAAGCCGGCGCGGGCTTCGCGGTGGTCGCCGACGAGGTGCGTTCCCTCGCCCAGCGCAGCGCGCAGGCCGCGCGCGAGACGGCGGACAAGATCGAGGACTCGATCAACAAGAGCGCGAACGGCGTGCAAATCAGCGCCAAGGTGGCCGCCAGCCTACGGGAAATCGTGGGCAAGGCCCGCCAGGTGGACTCGATCATCGCCGAGATCGCCCAGGCCTCGAGCGAGCAAAACGGCGGCATCGGCCAGTCGTCAACGCGGTCACCCAAATGGACAAGGTCGCCCAGACCACCGCCGCCACCGCCGAGGAAAGCGCCAGCGCCTCCGAGGAATTCAGCGCCCAGGCCATTTCCCTAAACGAGATCGCCGGCGAGCTGGATAAACTCATCACGGGCGCGAGCCGCTCGCGCGGCGCGGCGGAGGAGATTGTGACGCCTTTCAATACCGCGACTGCTAAACCCGCGAAATTCCTTCCGGCCCCGAACAAGGGCTTGGTCAGGACGCGGCCTCGGAACGATGCCCCCGCGCCCGCCTTGGCATCGACCGACGGCGGCACGGGTTTCTTCCGCTAGCCCGCCGTGCCCCCCGCGAGTCGCGCGGGTTTAGTCGTTCCGCACCGGAAAGATGCAGCCGCAGCCCTTGCCGCAACAATTCTTGCGCCGGATGGCGACATGACGCCGCCCGAACCAGAGGATAGAGACCACGAGGAGGACGGGAAGGAGGAGCCAAAGCCAGATCACGAGCATCACTGAGGCGTGCGCGCGGCGTTTGGCAAATGCGTCCGCAAGAAGAATGAAGCGCCCGGGCTGGGTGCTCCCGCCGCGAAACTCGCCTCCTCGGAGGAACCCGTTCCCCCATGCGCCGACCCGCCTGCGTCACGGATAACCCTCGCGCCGCCAATGGTCTCCTGATTTCGCTGAAACTCATGTCCGCCGCCGCCGCCACTCCGCCCGCCCCGCCGACGACTTCCCCCTCAAGCCCGGCGCCAAAACCCCTCCGCGCCTACGCCCTCGCCCTCTCCCAACTCGCCAACGTCGGCGCCTCCCACGAATCCGCCGTCCGCGCCGCCTTTGATCAACTCGTCGAATCCGTCGCCTCCCCGCGCGGCTGGACCCTCGTCCGCGAATACGCCGTCTCCCGCCCCAAACCCCTCGCCCCCCTCAAACTCGACGCCGCCCTCCTCGATGCCTACCGCCTCGTCCACGGCGTCATCGAGGCCAAGGACGACGCCGACGACCTCGCCGTCGAAGTCCGCGCCAAACTCAAACTCGGCTACCCCGCCAAAAACACCCTCTTCTGGCAAACCCGCCGCGCCCTCCTCGTCCAGGATGGCAAGGTCGTCTGCGACTTCTACCTCGACGCCAAACCCGACCACCTCCTCGACGTCCTCCGCCCTTTCTTCGCCTACCGCGAGCCCGCCCTGCTCGACTGGGAACGCGCCAGCGAGGAGTTCTGCGAACGCGTCGCCGAGCTCGGCCAGGGCCTCGTCTCCGTCCTCCGCCAAGTCCGCGGCACCGACGGCCTCGGCGTCGTCCCCAATAAAAAATTTCAGGCTGCCTTCACCGCCTTCGCCACCCTCTGCCGCACCGCCATCAACCCCAGCCTGCGCGACGAGGCCATCGAGGAAATGCTCGTCCAGCATCTCCTCACCGCCCGTCTCTTCGGCTCCGTCTTCAAAAACCCCGATTTCATCCGCCGCAACGTCGTCGCGGTCGAAATCGAAAAGGTCATCGACGCCCTCGCCATCCGCCACTTCAACCGCGCCGGCTTCCTCCAAAAACTCGACCGCTTCTACGTCGCCATGGAGGCCGCCGCCGAGACGCTCACCGACTTCTCCGAAAAGCAGAAATTCCTCAACACCGTTTACGAACGATTCTTCCAAGGTTTCGCGGTCAAGGTCGCCGACACCATGGGCATCGTTTACACCCCGCCCTCCCTCGTCCGCTTCATGATCGCCGGCATTCGCCAGATCCTAAAACGCGGCTTCGACCAAGACCTCGGCGCCCCCGGCGTCCACTTCCTCGACCCCTTCACCGGCACCGGCAACTTCCTCGTCCACCTCATGCAGGAGCTGCCCCTCGCCGCCCTGAAAAAGAAATACGCCACCGAACTCTGGGCCAACGAGATCATGCTCCTGCCCTACTACATCTCCGCCCTGAATGTGGAGCACGCCTACTTCGAGCGCACCGGCGAGTATGAGCCCTTCCCCGACCTCTGCCTGGTGGACACCTTTGAGGTCCCCGAACCCCGCGACGCCGAGTTCGAGTTCATGGCCCCGGTCAACACCGAGCGCGTCAACGCCCAGAAAGCCGCCCCCATCCGCGACATCCTCGGCAACCCGCCCTACAACGCCAACCAGCACGACGAGAACGATAACAACAAGAACCGTAAATACGGCCACCTCGACACTCGCATCAAGCAAACCTACGTCGCCGAATCCACCGCCACCCTCCGCAACAAACTCTTCGACCCCTACCTGCGAGCCTTCCGCTGGGCCGGCGAACGCATCGGCGAGGAGGGCGTCGTCGCCTTTGTCACGAACGGCGGCTACCTCGACGGCATTGCCTCCGACGGCGTCCGCAAACGCCTGGCCGAAGAGTTCGACGCCATCTTCCTCGTGGATCTCGGCGGCAACGTACGGAAAAACCCCAAACTCTCGGGCACCACCCACAACGTCTTCGGCATTCAAGTCGGCGTCGTCATCGCCTTCCTCGTTCGCAAAAAGCAAAAAGCTCCGCGTCGCCGTCACGCGCTGATCCACTACATCGCCGCCGGCGAGGATTGGACGCGTGAACAAAAAATCCGCGTGGCTCGAAAAGCTTTGTGCACGCCCGGATATCAAGTGGAAGCGCCTGAAGCCCGACACGAAAGGCAACTGGCTCAATGCGGGAATGAGCAAAAAATTCGCATCCCTGGTTTCGCTTGGTTCACGCGAAAGCAAAGCCTCCGACAGCGTGGATGCCGAGACCATTTTTCGAACCTTCGGACCTCTCCAAGGCCGACATTTTTTATTACGTTTACGCTATCCTGCAACACCCCGCCTACCGCGAGAAATACGCCGCCAACCTCCGCCGCGAGCTGCCGCGCATCCCCTTCGCGCCCGACTTCGCCGCCTTCGCCGCCGCCGGTGAAAAACTCGCCGCCCTCCACGCCGATTACGAAACCGTAAAGCCCGCCAAACTCACCCGCGTCCACACCCCCGGCGAAAAACCCGACTGGCGCGTCGAGCGCATGAAGTTGTCCAAGGATGGCCGCAGTCTCGCCTACAACGCCTGGCTCACCCTCGACGGTTTGCCCCTCGAGGTCGCCGACTACCGCCTCGGCAACCGCAGCGCCTTGGAGTGGGTGATAGACAAATACCGCGTCGAGCGCGCCAAGGACAACCCCGAGCAAATCCTTTCCGACCCCAACCGCCCCGACGACGAGGAATACATCGTGCGCCTCATCGGCCAGGTGGTTGCCGTGAGCGTGGCCACCCAGCGCACAATCGCCGCCCTGCCCCCGTCGTAAGGCCAGATCCCTGGTGCCATGAAAGGCCCCAAGGGTGAGCGAGGTGGAGTGCGTTGCCCCCGGCGCGCTGGTTTTTATACCATTTCCCGTAAACTTTGAGGCTCAAGGTAGGGCAGGGACCGCCGGGCCCGCCGTGATTGAAAAAAGCAACAGCGAACCAGCGTGCCCACAGGTCACGCCCTGCCCCGGGCAAAAGTATCAAAGCAATAGGTGACTGGTATTCAGGAAGCGGATGCGTCGCGCGATTGCAGCCAACGGCGGAGTTGTTTTTGGAAGGTGTTGGCGAGGGTGTCGCCGGGGGCGACGAGCACGCCCCAGCCGCCGCGGGCGGGATTTATCGGCACCTCGCGGGGCGTCTAGAATTCGCGCATCCGGCGGGCTTCATCGAGGACCTTGATGGCGAACTCGATCTACGTCTCGGGCGGCGGGCCGCGAGAACCGGGGAAGAGGTCCGGCGCGGGTCCTCGAACTCGGGAATGAGTGGCAACTCGTGTGCGCCGGCGGGATCGAGTTTCACCCAGATGAAGCCGTAGCGCTCCTGCACGGGGTAGTTGCGCAGGCGGGTGAGCGCGAGTTCTTCGGGGTCGGGTTCGACGGGGGAAGGGATGGGTTGGCAGGCGCCGTCGGCTTGCCCTAATGGGCAAGACGCATCCTTATCGCTTGTTTAACCCGAAATCCGGAGTAGGAGCCGATGAGATGGCGCAAGAAGTTGGATCAGATGGTCGTTCGTGAATCCCGAGGTGCACTGAATAGTGCATTGAGCGGGTGAACAAACGAGCAGATGACCAGCAGATTGCGCCAG
>JBBRHC010000173.1:0-7947 GCA_038223295.1 Opitutales bacterium | reverse complement strand
CGTTACGCGCCGCGCCATCGCTCCACTCGAGCAGCGCGTCCCAATCCGCCGACGAGACGATCAACTGCTCATAGTCGCGCTTAGGGGCCAGCCGCATCTCGATCTCGATCATGAAGCCGGTCGTGCCGTAGGTGTGCAGCGCGCGCATCGCGTCGCGCTCCTCCAGGCGGATGGCGCGCGGGCTTTCCTCGCAGGTCAGCAGCGTGACCGACTTCACGTTGTCGGCCGCGTTGATGCCGCCCCAGGTGATCGAGCCGATGCCGCCCGAGCCGCCGCAAAAAAAGCCCGCCAGGCTGCTCTTCACCCAGGTCGAGGGCAGGCAGCGCATCTCCCAGCCCGCCGCGCGCGCCGCCGGCTCGATCACGCCCAGCCGCGCGCCCGGCTCGGCCCGCACCACGCCGTCGGCGGTGATCGTAAATTTATCCAGCCGCGACAGATCCACCACCACGCCGCCGTGCAGCGGGATGCATTGCCCGTAGTTGCCCGTGCCGCTCCCGCGCGGCACCACCGGCACCCGCGCCCGCGCGCAGGCCGAGAGCGTGAGCCGCAACTCCTCCACGTTGCCCGGACGCACCGCCAGGTCCGCGCGTTTGTCGTCGAGCTGCCGTTTCAACACCGGCGAATACCAATAAAAATCCTTCGACAAAGTCTCCAGCGACTCGCCCCCCGTCACCACGTTGCCCTCGCCCAGCAGGGCTCGTAGTTCGGGGACCAATGACTCGGTGGCGGCGGTGACGGCGTTGGCGTTGGGCATGTGATTGCCCTACTAAAAAGCAGGTTGGCTGCCACCGCCACCCGCGGCGCGCGCCACGCCCTCAATGAGGTCAAAAGCACCACGCCGGCCGCCCTCGCCTTGGCGTTCAACTTGCTAACTCGTATGCATATGTCCGCCGCCACCCTTCCCGTTCCCACGCCGCTCTGCATCGCCGACGACGCCACCTTCTGGCCCTGGCACCCGTGGACCGATTTCGCCCGTTGGACCGATAAGTCCGCCGTCACCATCGTCCTGCCCGTCGCCGGCCTCGCCGATTGGGGCCTCGACGCGCCGCTGGACGCCGAGGAGACCGTCCTCCTCACCGTGCTCAAAGCCGCCGCCGCCCGCCCCGCGCTCCCGCCCGGCCGGCTGCTCGTGCTGCCCCCGCAGCGCTACGTGCTCGGGCCGACCGAGGCCTGCGCCTTCGCGGTAGATCCGCCCGCCGCCCACGCCGCCCTCGACGAGTGGTGCGCCAGCGTCGCCGCCGCCGGCTTTCGCCGCATCGTCTTCTACAACAGCAGCCCGTGGAACGAGGAGCTGTGCGACGCCGCCGCGCGCGACATCCGCATCGCCCGCGGGCTCCAGATGTTCTGCGTTAACCTAAGCGCCCTCGGCCTCGATTTCGCCCCCTGGCGCGGCGGCGAACGCGCCCCGCTCCGCGCCCTCCTCGCCGAACTCGGCAAGACCCCCGACGGCCCGCTCCTCGCCCAGGCCGCCACCCGCCTGGCCGCGTTGCTCAACGAAATCGCCGCCCGCCCCCCGCTCCCGCGCGACGGCGCCCTCGTCACCATCACCGCCTGAGCCCACCCGCCCGCCTCCGCCACCGCCCATGTCTTTCCCCGCCTACCATGACCGTTACCTGCCCGCGATGACCCTCGCGCAGATCACCGCCCTGCCCGACAAGGCTCGCACCCCCGTGCTCATCACCACCGGCGCCATCGAGCAGCACGGCCCCCAACTCCCCGTCGCGGTCGATTCCTTTCTCGGCCAGGTGTGGCTGACCCGCCTCTTCGCCGCCCTCCCGGCGGCGGTCCGCTCGCGCGTGCTGGTCGGCCCCGCCATCACGGTGGGCAAGAGCAACGAACACGTCGGTTTCCCCGGCACCCTTTACATCTCGAAAGACACGCTCCGCCTTCAACTCCTCGCCCTCGCGCGCCAGCTCCACGCCTGGGGCTTTCGCTCCGTGCTCATCCTCAACACCCACGGCGGCAACAGCGCCGTGCTCGTCTACACGCTGCGCGAGATCGAGGCCCTCCTCGGCATCAAGATCGGTTTCATCCGCAACACCGCCAAGATCGTGCTCCCCCCCCAGGAGGCGGCCTACGGCTTCCACGCCAACACGGTCGAGACCGCCCTGCTCTACGCCGCCGCCCCGCAATTCACCCGCCCCGCCGACGCCCCCTGCCACTACCCGGCGCGCATCGACGACCCCGGCGAACTGCGCCCCGAATGCGCCCCCGCCACCTATTCCTGGGCCTCCCAGGACATTTCCCCGCACGGCGTCATGGGCGACGCCACCGTCGCCACCGCCGGGGAGGGCGAAGTTTGGCTCGCCGCCATCACCGCCGGCTACGTCGAAGGCCTCACCGCCCACCTCGCCACCCTCTCCGAAACGAAGTAGCCCGGCTCCGAAACAAGCCGGGTGCAGCAGGAAGTAATGTCAGCGGATCGAAAGTGGCATGGGCGTACCGCCCATGGGATCGGCAGCGAACGAGCAGGATGCCCCTTCGCTCACGGGCGGGACGCCCGTGCCACGCCGGAGGAGCAGTCCTGTCCATCACTTTCTGTCACACTCAAAAATCACCCCGAAAACAGGTTCGTCCTCGACGGAGACCCTCTCGGACGTTATGTAAATTTAATGTTTAAGGAAATTCTCGTGGGTCTGCTCCCGGTTCCCTACACGTTTGATTGGCCGCGTGCGAGACACCCCCTGCCCACGGTGGATCTCGCAGCGCGCATGATTGGCCACCTGGCCTTCGGAGACCACATCGACGCCGCCAGCGACTTCGGGCGCCCCGACGCGTATCTCCCCCACGCGGGCAAAAGCTGCAGCCTGCTTTATCCGCGCCTCGGCCTCCTCCTTCGCTTCGACCGCCATCGCCACCTGGACCAAGCCAGCCTCTTCGTGGCCCCCGGCCCCGCCCTGCCCGAGGGCCAAAACTGGCATTTCTGCCACCCCGTCTTCAGCTCCGGCCTGGAGCTGGACGCCACCACCACCGAAACGGAGATTCGCCAGACTTTCGGCGAGCCCTGCGAGGAACACCGGGACGATGCCTCCACGGAGCTCATTTACGAGCAGCCCGGCCTGGAATTGGCCTTCGATTTCCTCCCCGCCGGCACCCTTGCCACCGTCCGGCTCCGCGCGATACGTCCCTGAAGCCACTAGCCCCGGCAAGCGCGCCGCCCCGCCGCTTTCCCCTTCCCCGCGGCCCGCGCCGCGCCCATTTCTCGGGCAATGCTCGCCACTCCGCTCGCCCGCCTCCGCCGCGTGGGCCTCCTTGAAGGCATTTCGTTTCTCGTGCTCCTGCTCATCGCGATTCCGCTCAAATACGTCGCCGACCAGCCCCTCGCCGTGCGCTACGTCGGCATGGCCCACGGCCTCCTGGTTTTGTTCTACCTGCTGGCCCTCGTGCCCGTCGCGCTCGACCGCCGCTGGTCCTGGAAAACCTGCTCCCTCGCCGTCCTCGCCAGCCTCTTCCCCGCCGGCCCCTTCGTCTTCGACGCCAAGATCCTAAAACCCCTCGCCCCCGCGCCGCGGGATTGAGAACCATTTATTTTTTCGCCGCCCGCGCTACTTTCTCCCGCGTCGAAAAGGTCGCCGTGATCGTCAACCCACCGGGAGAAGATTGTGTCATTCGCACCTCGCGAATCGCCGAAACAACTCCTCCAAATCAACTCTCCTAGGCAGGGCCTCACGCCATTCCCGAGAAATGCCGTGCACACCATAAACCAACCCCGCCAGTCCACCCGTCACGCAGCCGGTCGTATCCGTGTCGCCGCCAAGATTTACCGCCGCCAGCGTCGCGGATGCATAGTCTTTCGCGCGCAACAAACACCACATCGAAGCCTCGAGGGTCTCGATCACGTAGCCCACGCCATCGCCCGACCACGTGCCCGGTCGTTGATTCCACGTGCCCAAACCTCGCATCTCGATGACCGGGTCGGCGTCGCGCCGCGCACGCTCGGAAAACTCCACCGGCACACCCAGCGCATCGCCCACCAGGGAACCATACAGTCCGCCAAGCAAACGATCTTCCCGCCTCGGCGCACCCATCAGGCCGGGAGCATACACGGTATCTCCCCCGCCTCGGTGACTCGCACGCCAGCCTCACGCAACTCGCCGAGCGCGCGATCCACGTCGCCGGGTTGCAGATTCACCCCGCGGCAGGCGTCACCGATCAAGGTCACCTCGAAGCCCAGACGACGCGCGTCGAGGGCGGTGAATTTCACGCAGTAATCGGTAGCGAGACCGACGACAAAAACATGCGTCACCCCACGCTCGCGCAGATAGTCGCCGAGCCCGGTGCCGCGACGGTGGCCGTTGTCGAAAAAGCCGCTGTAGCTGTCGATCTCGGGATCGGTGCCTTTCGGGAAAACCCGCTCGACCCGCGTGAGGTCCAGCCCGGGCGCGAACTCGGCGCCGGGCGTGGCCTGCACGCAATGCACCGGCCACAGCACCTGCGACAGACCGCCGAGTTGACCGAGATCAAACGGTTTTTTGCCGGGATACCGCGCGGCAAAACTGCCGTGCCCGACGGGATGCCAATCTTGGGTGGCAACCACCAACGGAAAGCTCCGCTGAAGGCGATTCACGAGCGGGACGATACGATCCCCCTCCGGCACGGCCAAGGCGCCGCCGGGAAGGAAATCATTCTGAATATCGACAAGGATGAGGGCGTTCACGGGAAATGGAGGGTGCGGGAAACGACGTCAGGGCGGCTCTTCCGGCGTGGCACGGGCGTCCCGCCCGTGAGCGAACGGGCATCCTGCCCTTTCGCCGCCAATCCCATGGGCGTGACGCCCATGCCACTTACCACTCCGCCAAAAACGGCATCGGCCGGCGCGGGCGGTTCAGCCGGTTGCACCGGGCGATCAGTGGGTAAAGGAATGGGCGTGTTCATGGCGGGGACGCGGAAAAACGAAGTTTCAAAGCTCGAAGTTAAACCCGGCCTTCTTGAGTCGGCGGTAGGCGGCTTCGTCGAAGCGGTAAAGGCGGGCGGCGCGGTGGGCCACGTCTTGCTGAATGTCGCCGGTATCGGCGAGCAAACCCATGCCAAGGATCTTTTTGCGGAAATTACGCTTGTCCAGAGGCAGCTCGAGCAATGTCTCGTAAAGGCGCTGTAGATCCGACAAGGGGAACTTTTCCGGCAACAACTCGAAGCCCACCGGTTCGTAGCGGATTTTTCCCTTCAACCGCTTTAGCGCCATGTCCACGATCTCTTCGTGGTCGAAGGCGAGATCGGGCAAATCCGCCACCGGGAACCACGCCACGTTCCGGGCGTCACTCGCGGCGCGCACCGCGTGGTCGGCGAGCTTCACCAAGGCATAGTAGGCGACGCTGATCACCCGCTCGCGCGGATCCCGCTTGGGCTCGCCGAAGGTGTAAAGCTGCTCGAGGTACAGCCGGGTTATCCCGGTCTCCTCCTCCAGTTCGCGCCGCACCGCCACATCGAGCCCCTCCGCCATATCGACGAAGCCGCCGGGCAAGGCCCACTTGCCGGCGAAAGGATCTTGGTCGCGCTGGATGATCAGCACTTTCAAGTCGGCCTCGTCGTAACCGAAAACCACGCCGTCCACGGTCACGGCCGGGTGCGGATATTTGTAGGTGAATGGCATGGCGGCTTGGTGGTGTGTTATTAAAACTAAATAAAGGGCAAAGTGTATAAATTACACACAAGGTTTGAAATGGGTCTGCGCTACGTTTGCAGTTCCCGCAGCTCGCGCTCGAAACCACCCGAGAGGATGGGCCAGCGGCACCAGGTCTTCGGGTCGAGGTTTTCGTCGTCGAGGTGGAACGACGGCGCGTAGCGCTCGCGTTTCCATTGATTGCGGCTCCAGCGCTGGAAAAAAACGCACGACCCATGCGTGCAGCGCGGCGCGCCCGTGCCGGGGAAACGATGCCGCGAGCACGTCGAGCGTCTCCGCCGGGCCGCGTTTGTCGCGGATGTCTGCGCGTTCGCAGACGTCGAGCACATCGTGGGGCATGAGGTCGTCCTCGTCGGTTTGTTTGCGCTCGGCGGGACGCAGCTCGGCGGTGGGCGGCTGCACGTTGACCACTCTCAGCGCGGGCAGGGGGCCGACGCCCACCGGGCCGGTTTTCTCCAGCCAGACCAGCCAGCGGCGCAGGTAGGCCTTGTCGATGCCGGCGATGGGGCTGAGGCCGCCGCAGGTGTCGCCATCCATGGTGGCGTAGCCCACCGCGGCCTCCGAGCGGTTGCTGGTCGAGAGCAGGAGCGCGCCGCGCAGATTCGCGAGCAGCCAGACGCCGGGCGCGCGCACGCGGGCCTGGATGTTTTGCAGGGCGAGGTCGTCCTCCCGCCACGTGAGCGGACGGCCGACGGCGGTCGCGACGATGCGCGTGTAGTCGGCCACCAGACCGCCGACCTCGAACTCGAAAAACTCCGCGCCCATCGCCTCGGCCACCGCCCGCGCCGCCGCGCGCGTGGCCGCGCCGCTGTTGTCGGTGCCTTGGTAAACGCAGGTGATCAAACGCCGCGCGAGCGTCGTCTCGTCGGGCGCTTCCGCCAGCTCGCGGCGGTGGGCCAGCTTCGCGCGCAGACCGTCGAAACTGAGTTCGCCCGCGCCGAGTCTCACCGCCAGGGCGGCCAGCGCGGTGACGGCGGCCGAATCCGCCCCGCCGCTGAGCGACACCACAAAGCCGCCCGCGCGGCTCTTGCGCAGGTAGTCGAAAAGCGCGAGCGCCACCGCGCGGGTGAACTCCTCCGCCTTCAGGTCGGCGGCGCGCTCCCAGGGGGCGGGCTGGTTGATGGCCGCGCCGGGCGGGGCGGCGACGAGGGGCGGCGGTTTTACCGATTCGGCGGCGGGCCAGGCAAAGGGAACCGGCACGCGGCCCGCCTCGGCGGCGTGCAGATCGGGCTGGTGGCTGGTGGTGCGAGCCATCGCCATGCGGGCATGCGCCACGTCGATGGCGGCGGTGGTCACGAGGTGGTCCCGGAACGACAGACGCGGCCCCTCGGCCAGCAGGCGCCCGCCGGCGGCGATGAGCGCGCCGCCATCGTAGATCGCGCGGCCGGCCTCGTTGCCCAGCAGGTTGGCGTAAACGTAGGCCGCCCCAAAGGCGCGCGAGCCTTCGAGGACGAAGCGGCGGCGGACCTCGATCTTGCCAAAAGCGAAGTGGCTCGCGCTGGGATTGAGCAACACGTCCACCCCTGGAGCGCGAGCGCCGCGCCGGGGCGCTTCGCCACCCAGGCGTCCTCGCAAATCTCAAAGCCGATGCGCACCCCGCCGACCTCGAAGAGGAGGTCGCCGATCGGGTAGGCGGTCTCATCGAGCACGATCTGCCGCCGCAGCCCGGCGGGCCAGGGCTTGAACCAGCGCGGCTCGTAGTGGATGCCGTCGCCGGCCAGGAACTGCTTGGGCACGAAGCCCGCCACGCGCCCGTCCACGAGCAGGCAGGCCACGTTGAACACCGCCCGGTGGCGCATCAACGGGAGCCCCACCGACACCGCCAGCCCGCGCGTGGCGGGCGTGATCTCGCGCAACATTCGCAAGGCCGCCGCATGCACGAAAGGCGCGTGGAACGCGTCCTCGCAGCCGTAGCCGGTGAGGCAGAGCTCGGGCAGGCAGAGGAGCGCCGCGCCCGCGTGGCGCGCGTCGGCGATGGCGGCGAGGATGTTGCGCTGGTTACCTTCCCAATCCAGCGGAGTCTGGTTGAGCACGGCGGCGGCGACCTGGATGGGTTTCATGGGTGGTCGCTCGTTGGTCGGGCTGCGGCGGGGCCAAGTCCGCGCGCCGCGAGCACGAGGCGCGTTTTCAACTCGTGGAGGGCGGGATCGAGGCCGACGGGATACTCGTGCGGGTTGAGCAGGCGCTTGATTCCGGGATGCAGGAGCGCGAGCTGGGTCTGCGCACGCGCCCGAATCGCGGCCAGGGCCGGCTCGGCGTAAACCAGCGCCCCCGCGCGAAACACCGGCACCAGCAGATCCTCGCTCGTCGCGTCGGCGGGCATGAGT
>JBBRHC010000172.1:0-8001 GCA_038223295.1 Opitutales bacterium | reverse complement strand
GCTCGACCCCGCCCTGCTCTCCGGCCCCGACCCCGATTCCCCGCGCCTCGACCAGCCCCCCACCGTGCTCTGCGTGGGCCGCCTTTGCGCTTCCGACGCCTACAAGGGCTACGACCTGCTCCTGCGCGCCTTCGCCTTCCTGCCCCGCGCCCCCTTCCACCACCACCCCGAGTTTGTCCCACGCCTGCGCTTCGTGGGCGAGGGCGACGACCTGCCCCGCCTGCGTGCCTTGGCCGACGAGCTCCACATCGCCGACCGGGTGGATTTCTCCGGCCGTCTGTCCGACGCCGCGCTGCGCCAGGCCTTCGCCGACTGCGCCTGTTTCGCCCTGCCCAGCACGGGCGAGGGCTTCGGCCTCGTCTACCTCGAGGCCATGGCGGCCGGCCGGCCCTGCGTGGGCGTCAACGCCACCGCCGTGCCCGAACTCATCACGCCCGACGTGGGTTTGCTCGCCCCCCCCGGCGACCCCGCGGCCCTCGCCGCCGCCCTCGCCGAGTGCCTCTCGCGCTACTGGGACGCCCCCGACCTCCGCCGCGCCGCCCTGGCCTATAGCTACCCCCGTCTGGTCACCGCCCTGGCGTCCGCCTGGGAGTAAAGTATAAAGCGTAAGTAAAATCCCATATCATAACCGCGAACTTGAAGCGTGAACTCGTTATCCCCGATGGGCATTACCCATTAATCCCAAGCATGGATCGCACGTCCCACCCCCTCCCTTCGCCAGCTTTCGCCTTACATCGAAAAGAGGAAAGCCGCGCCTCCGTCCACGGTTGGCGCGACTCCGGGCTCGTCCGTTTGCGGCTGGAAGCTCTCGCCCGGTGATGAGTCTGCTCCGCGTCCCCCCCCCTTATCCGCCGGATACCGGCGGCATCTGCTCGCTTTACTCCTGCCTGCGCCCCGCCCTTTCGTTCCACGCCCAGGCCCGCGTCGATCCGGGGGTGGGCATCGCGGCATTCGACCCTGAGCCAAGCCTGTGTTTCGCCGGGCGCCTCGCCCCCCTGGCCCTCGCCTCAGGCCTCCGCCACCACCTCGGCGCCGCCTGGGCCGCCTTCCGTCAAAAACCGGCCGTCCCCCGCGCTTCCTCGCTTCGGCCACCGCGATCCATCCGCGGCTTTGATCGGCCATGAGTTACTCCTCCACCAGTCACCTTGGCTTCGCGACCGCGAGCCGCGCCGGGGACTCGTCCGAAGTCCTGCTCCTCTGCCCCGAGCTTTTCGCCGCCGAGGGCGGCATCGCCCGCATTTCCCGCCTCTACCTGGAGACCCTCGCCGAGGCCACCCGCGGAAGAGTCCGGCTCGTGGTGCTCAACGATAACGAACTCCCGCCTAGCCGCCTCGCGCGCCACACGCCCGACGCCGGCTCCGCCGAGCGCATCTCCGCCCGCGCCATCGCCTGCGGACGCTCGAAGTCGCGATTTTTGCGCGCCGCCCTCGCCGCCGCCCCGACCTGCCCTCGCGCGCTCGTCACCCACGTGCACCTGCTCCCCATCCTGCTCTTTGCCCGGCTGCGCCACCCGCGGCTGACCTGGGACGTGGTGCTCCACGGCATCGAGGCCTGGGCCCCGCTGCCGATCCTCGCCGCCGCCGCCCTGCGTCGCGCCCGCCGCGTTTATTGCGTGAGCGACTACACGCGCTCCTCCGTGGCCGCGCGCCACCCCACCGCCGCCGACCGCCTGCGCGTGCTGCCCAACGCCATCGACCCCGTCTTGGCCGACGCGCTGGCGGGCATCGCCCCCCGCGCCGCCGAGCCGGGCCGCATCCTCGCCGTGTCGCGCCTCGCGCCCCACGACCACGCCAAGGGCATCGACCACCTCATACAGGCGCTCCCGGCGGTGCGCGAGCGGGTCCCCTGCGCCACCCTCCACATCGTCGGCGACGGCGCCGACCGCACCCGTCTCCAGGCGCTCGCCGACGCCTCCCCCGCGCGCGATGCCATCGTTTTCCACGGCATCCTCCCCGAGGACGCCCTGCTCGATCAATTCGCCCGCTGCCGACTCTTCGCCCTCCCGAGTGACAAGGAGGGCTTCGGCCTCGTTTACGCCGAGGCGATGTGCGCCGGCCGCCCCAGCCTCGCCGCCCGCGCCGGCGGCGCCCCCGAGGTGATTGGCCGGGACGGCGGCCTGCTCGTGCCCTACGGCGACGTGGGCGCTATTGCCCAGGCCTGCGTCGAGGCCTTGCAACGCGAATGGTCGGACGCGATTTTGCGCGCCCGCTCGAAACTCTTCTGCGTCGCCCAATTCCGAAAAAACTTTACCGCCCTATGGCCCGATCCATGACCAACGCGCCCGCCCCCGCCGTCGAGCCGGCCGGCCTCGTCATCGAGGCCGGCCGGGCCGAGCAACACTACTGGCGCGATCTCTGGCGCTATCGGGAGCTGCTGGGCTTTCTCGCCTGGCGCGATGTTCAGGTGCGTTATAAACAGGCCGTGCTCGGGGGCGCGTGGGCCTTGATCCAGCCCATCGTCACCACCGTTGTTTTCACCGTCCTTTTCGGACACCTCGCCAAGATGCCCGACGGCGGCGTGCCCTATCCGCTGCTGGTTCTATCGGGCCTGCTACCCTGGCAGCTTTTCTCGGCCGCCCTCTCGGGCTCCAGCGGCAGCCTGGTCTCCAACTCCAACCTCATCTCCAAGGTCTATTTCCCGCGCCTCATCATCCCGCTTTCCGCCCTGGGCGTGGCGTTGATCGACTTTTTTATCGTGCTCGGGCTTTTTCTGGGCGTCGCGCTCTGGTATGGCTTCTGGCCCACCGCACACTGGCTCGCCCTCCCGTTGTTCATTGTCATGGCCCTCGGCTGCGCGCTCGGCGCGGGCCTCTGGCTGACCGCCCTGACGGTCAAATACCGCGACTTCCGCTTCATTGTGCCGTTCATCCTGCAAATCGGCCTGTTCGTCTCCCCCGTGGGCTTCCGCACCGACTTCTTCCCCAACTGGCAACCTCTACTCGCGCTCAACCCCCTCACCGGCATCATCAACGGCTTCCGCTGGTGCATGCTGGGCGGCAACCAGGCGCTCTCCGCCCAATCCGTCGTCACGGGCGCCGTGGTGATCGGCCTGCTACTGATCACCGGCCTGTGGTTCTTCCGGAAAACCGAACGCGGCTTCGCCGATGTGATATGAGCAGCATCCTTGTCGAAAACCTCTCCAAACGCTACGTCATCGGCGCCCAAAAAAGGTCCGATACACTACGCGACGCCCTTACCGGCGGCCTGCGCTCGCTCTGGACCCGCCTTCGCCGCCGACGCGTGGAGCAACTCGAATTCTGGGCTCTCCGGGACATCTCCTTTCGCGTCGAGCCCGGCGAGGTCATGGGCATCATAGGCCGCAACGGAGCGGGCAAGAGCACGCTGCTCAAGGTCCTCTCCCGCATCACCGAGCCCACCACCGGACGCATCGCGATGAACGGCCGGGTGGCCAGCCTGCTGGAGGTGGGCACCGGTTTCCATCCCGAGCTCACCGGCCGGGAAAACATTTTCCTCAATGGCGCCATCCTCGGCATGAGCCGGGTCGAGATCCGGCGAAAATTCGACGAGATCGTCGCCTTCTCCGAGGTCGACAAGTTCCTCGACACCCCGGTGAAGCGCTACAGCAGCGGCATGTATGTGCGCCTCGCCTTCGCTGTCGCCGCGCACCTCGAACCGGAAATCCTGATCGTGGACGAGGTGCTCGCGGTCGGTGATGCGCTTTTTCAGGAAAAATGCCTCGGCAAGATGAACGAGGTGGCGCGCGGCGGGCGCACCGTCCTGTTCGTCAGTCACAACCTGTCCGCCATCCGCACGCTTTGCTCGACCGCGCTCCTGCTCGACGCCGGCCGGGTGGCCGGCCGGGGCCCCTCCTCCCAGATCATCTCCACCTATTTCGGCAAGGACGCCCCCCGCACCGACCACTACGAGCGCACCGCACCCCCGCCCCCCTCGGGCCGGCCCTACATACGCTCCGCCCGGCTCGTCACCAGCTCCGGCGGTGAAAGCCACGAGACCGACGAACCGCTCCTGATCGAGTGCGAACTCGAACCCGGCGCCTGCCCCGCCCCGGTGATCGGACTGCACTTTCACGACACCGAGCAGCACACCGTGCTCCATAGCTCGTCCCAGTTCGCTGCCCGCGGACCCGAGTCCCAGGCGCCCGCCCGTCGCTGGCGCATGCTCATCCCCGCGCATGCCCTCAACGTCGGCGAATACCGCTGCACGCTCTCACTCGGCGAGCACGACGTCGCGGTGTATGAGCAGTTGGACTTCGTCTTCAGCTTCTCGATCACCGACACCGCCTTTCCCGCGCCCGGCGCCCCCACCGCCTGGTCGGGCTACTGTTCACCCAAACTCGCCGTTTGGACCCGCCTGGCATGATTGGCGCCCTCCTGCTCCACACTCGCCGACTGGGCGCCCCAAACGCGCTCCCCCGCCGCTTGCTCGCAGGGCTTTTGCAGTTGCTGTCCGAGGCCGAGGCGCGAGTCCTCCGCCCCGACGAACGCACTTTCCTCCGCGAGGCCTACCTACGTGTACAGGGCGTGCAATTCACCCGGCCCCTATATTTCAGCCAGGGCTTTCGCCTCTACCGCACCTCCCTCCTCCGGATCGGCCCACGCGCCAGCTTCGGGGAGAATTGCGGCCTGTACGTCCACGCCGACCTCACCATCGGCAGCGATTTCATCGCCGCCCCCGGCCTTACTATCAACAACGGCATCCACGACCTCGCCACCCTCCAACCCTCAGCCGCGCCCATCGTGATCGGCGACCGGGTCTGGTGCGGGGTGAATGTCACCCTGGTGGCAGGTGCCAGCGTGGGCGACGACTGCGTTATTGGTGCCAACAGTCTCGTCATGTCCGCCATCCCGCCACGCTGCCTGGCGGCCGGCACCCCGGCCCGCGTCATCCGCCACGATATCCGACCGGAGGAACACCGCCCACTCTGGAGCGGCTTTCCCCGCTCCGCGTGATTTTACCCATGGTCCGCCGCGCCCTCCGCTCCCTTGTTCGCCGTCTCCTTCTGCCCGACTTCCCCGGCCGCGCGCTCAGCCGCCTGTCCGGCCCCTCGGGGCGCCTGTCCGTGCAACGCCGGGCCGCGCTCGAAGACCGCTACCAAGCCCGTTGCGATCGGCTTTTCGCCGGCCTGACCGTGCTGGGCGGCCCCTTCGCCGGCCTACGCTACCCGGCCGGCGAAGCCTACGGCAGCGCCCTGCCACCCAAGCTGCTCGGCACCTACGAATCCGAACTCCACCCCGCCCTCGACCACTTTCGTAAACGAGACTACGATACAATCATCGATATAGGCTTCGCCGAGGGCTACTACCTCGTCGGGCTCGCCGGATGGTTCCCCCGTGCTCGGATACTGGGCTTTGACATCAGCCGCGAGGCGCACCGGCTCTGTGTCAACCTTGCCAGCGCCAACGGCCTGGCCTCCCAACGCCTCCAACTCCAGACATCGGCAGACGCGGAGTCCCTCGCCCCCGCCCTGGCCGGACGCTCCCTTGTGGTCTGCGATTGTGAAGGCTTTGAGGCGCAGCTCTTCGCCGCCGACCAGATATTCCGCTGGCGCCGCGCCGATCTGCTCATCGAGTGTCACGACTTTTTGGTGCCCGATCTTACCGAGACTCTCGTCGCCCGTCTCGGCACCACCCATGAGCTGGAAATCGTGCCTACCGCCGCGCCGGGCGCCCAGGTCGCGTTGCTCCCTTGGTCCCTGCGCCGCGGGTTCCACCAGGACGATCTGGTTCGCCTCGTCGCCGAAGGTCGCCCGACCGCCCAGACGTGGCTCGTCGGCACCGCTCGCGACACCTGATCGCGCCCCGCCAACAGGCCGCCCATGAAAATCGTTCACTTGGCCACCTCGCTCGCCGGCGGCGCCGGCATCGGGCTCTGGCGTTACCATCGCGCCCTGATCGGGGCCGGGGCCGACTCCCGCGTCCTCACCATGCACCCGCCCGCCGGCCTGGAACACGAGGTGGCCCAGGTCCGCTGGCGCAAACACCTACTCCCCATTCGCTTGCTCCGTCGCTGGGGCGTCTCCCTCGGCCGGCCGGAGCGGATCAAAAACCAACTCGCCGCCCTTGATCGCGCCGCCGGCCACCCGTCCTACGAGTTGTTTACCGCGCCTTTCAGCGACTACTGCCCGGAGGACCATCCTTGGATCGCCGAAGCGGACATCATCCAGATTCACTGGGTCGCAGGCCTGCTCGATTGGCCGCGCTTTTTCGCGCGCGTGCGCCAGCCCGTCGTCTTCACCCTCCACGACCAGCAACCCTACCTCGGCGGTTTCCACTACGCGATGGATGCCGTCGGCAATTCCCATCTCGACGCCCTGGAGAAACGCCTGGTCTCGGTGAAACGCCACTCGCTCCGCCGCCACCGCATCGGCGTCGTGGCCAACAGCCGCTGGAACGCTCACGAGGCCCGCGCCAGCGCGTTTTACCCCGCCTCGGCCCCCATCGAAACCGTTTACTACCCGCTCGATACCGAAGTTTTCACTCCCCGGCCGCGCGCCCCGGCCAAAGCCGCCGCCGGGATCGACCCCACGCGCCTGATCATTGGCTTCGCCTGCGAGAACCTCAACAACACCCGCAAGGGCTTCGACGACCTCCTCGAGGCCATCGCCGACCTGCCCGACCCGCTTCGCGCCACGCTCACGCTGCTGAGTTTTGGCCGCGACCCCGCCCCCGCCCTGCGCGCCCGCGTCACCCTGCCCTGGGTTCATCTCGGTTTTCTTCACAGCGACGAGACCAAGGTCGCCGCCTACGCCGCCATGGATGCCTTCGTCGTCCCCTCGCGCGCCGAGGCCTTCGGGCTCACCGCCCTGGAGGCCGGCGCGCTCGGCGTGCCGGTCGTCGCCACGCGTGTAGGCGGCCTCGCCGAGGCCGTGCCCGACGCCGTCCCCGGCGGTACCGCCACCCTGCGCGACGACCTCGCACGCCTGCTCGCCGACGACGCTCTTCGCGCCACCCGAGGCGCCGCCGGCCGCCGCCTCGCCCAAGAGCGGCACGCCCCGGCCGCGATCGGCGCGCAACTCCTCGCCTTCCACCGCACCCTCGCCGGATGAGAACGCTGCTCGCCCAAATCCCCACGCCTCCGCCCGGTCGCACCGGATGGCCCTGGACCGAGGAGACCCCGCCCTCCGCCTACGCCAGCCGGACGGATTGGGCCCGCATCAGCATCGTTACGCCCTCCTACAACCAGGCCCCCTACCTGGAGGAAACACTCCGCTCCGTTCTCCTCCAAAATCACCCCAACCTTCAGTTCATCGTCATTGATGGCGGCAGCACCGACGGTTCGATCGAGCTCCTGCGGAAATACTCGCCTTGGCTCACCCACTGGGAAAGCGAACGCGATCAAGGCCAGTCCCACGCCATAAACAAGGGCTTGGCCCGCTGCGACGGCGAATGGTTCAACTGGATCAACAGCGACGACTGCCTCCTCCCCGGAGCGCTGGCCACCGTCGGCCGGTTCGCCGGGCGGGCCGCCATCGTCGCCGCCGGCCAGCGGACCGGCCCCACCCTGGCCGAAGCCCGCCCGCTCGGGCACACCCGCCTCGCCCCCACGCTGGAGGACACCCTCGTCAACCACTTCATCTGCCAGCAGGGCCTCTTCTTCCGCACTGCCCTGATGCACTCCCTGCGAGGCGTGCGAGAAGAGCTCCACTACGTGATGGATTTCGATCTGTTCGCCCGCGCACTTCTGGTCGGCGGGCTCGAAAGTGTGGTCGCCGTGCCGGAGTCGGTCGCGTTTTTCCGCCGGCACGACCAGGCCAAGACTTCGCTCGCCGCGGAGAAATTTTTTCACGAGGAGCGCCGCGTCTTCCACGGCCTCGGCACCGCCCTCGGCCTTGACCCGCGCCTGCTCGAACGCGTTGCCCTCGCCTCTGCCTCCATCCCGGCCGCCACCCCCGTCGCCCGCCTCGACGCCGCGCGCCTCGCCGATGCGCTCGCCTGGAAATTCTGGTGGAACGGCTCAATCGAAAAAACCTGGCGCGAGCGCGATTACGCCGAGTTGCGCACGGAGTTGGCCGCCTTCCGCC
>JBBRHC010000171.1:0-8051 GCA_038223295.1 Opitutales bacterium | reverse complement strand
GCCGTCCCGCCCGGGCTTCGGCTCCCAGGTGGCCACCTTGCTCGCGCGCCGCTGGCGGCTGTTCACCCGGGATCGGGGCACGCTCGCGCTCACCGCCGCGATCACGTTTGGTTTTCCCTGCCTGGTGGTGATTTTCGCGCTGGGCGGCCTGCCTCAACTACGCGGCCTCGGGCTGGAGCAAACCGGCGGCATCCTCGAGTGGTTGCAAGCCCGGGCCGAGTTCCGGAAAGACGCGGCGGATACGGCCACGCTCGTCTCCGGCCTCATACTTTTCCAGGTCATCCTGCTCTGCCTCATGGGCAGCAATAACGGCGCCCGCGAGATCGCCGGCGAGCGCGCGCTCTTCGAAAAAGAGCGCATGGCCGGCCTCCGCCCCGCCGCCTACGCCAGCGCCAAAATCCTCTGGGTCGCGCTGCTCGGAGCGGCGCAGGGCGCGTGGATGGCCACCTTCGTGAAGCTCCTGTGCGCCTTCCCCGGCGACTGGCTGCCGCAGCTCTCCGTGCTCGCCGCCGCCGGCGCGTCGATGAGCGTGGTCTGCCTCGGGCTATCCGCCCTGCTGACTTCCCCCGAACGCGCCTCGCTGCTTTCCATTTACCTCGTCGGTTTTCAACTGCCGCTCTCCGGCGTGGTCCTCGCCCTGCCCGCCGCGCTCGTCTGGACGGTGCGTCCCTTCATCGCGACCTACTGGGGCTGGTCGGGCTACCTCACCGCGATGCGCGACTCACGTTTCTACGACGCGGTCGCCCTGCTCGACCCGGGCTGGCTCGCCGGCGCGGGCGCCGCCCTGGCCGTGCTCGGGGCCCACGCCCTCATCGGTGCCGCCCTCGTGTTCCGGGGCTGCGCGGTGCAACGCTGGCCGTAGACTGCGACCCGCCTTCTGCTCGACCCGCCGTCAGTCTCTGTTTTTCAGCTTTCGCTCCAGCGCACTCAGTCCGTCCTGCATCGCCGAGAGCTGCTTGCGAAGCGCCGCCGCGTCATCCGCCGCCGTCGTGCGACCGGTGGTTTCCAGGTGGCGCTGACGTTCTTCATCGGCCATTTCCTGCCGGGCCTCGTCCATGCCGCCGACGATCACGCCGATGAAAAGATTCAAGATGATCATCGTGCCCAGCAGGATGAACGAGAGAAAGTAAAGCACCGGGATTACTTGGTTTGGATAGGCCCCGAACTGGGCCTGCATCACTTCCACCCAGCCCTCCATCGTCACCACCTGGAAAAGCGTGAGCCCGGCCGCCGGCAGCGTGCCAAAATGCTCCGGATCGCCTTCGGCGAAAACCGCCACCCCCGCCACCGCGTAAACGTAGAAGAGCAGGCTCAGCAGCAACCCGACGTAGCTCATCGAAGGCACGCTCTTGATCAAGGCGCCGACCAGGAGCTGCAAGCGCGGCACGGACGACACCAGGCGCAGCACGCGCAACACCCGCACCAGCCGCAGCACGGCGGCGAACTCGGTTTCAAAAGGCAGCAGACACACGCCGACGATCACCGCGTCGAACACGTTCCACGGGTCGGAGAAAAAACGCCACGGCCGCCGCCCGTGCGCGCCGATTCGCAGCGCGAGTTCGACCAGAAAAACGGCCAGCACCATCCGGTCCAGCGCATGAAACACATGCCCATACGCCTGCATCCAGGGCGCATACGTCTCCACCCCGACCAGCAGACCCGCGAAAACGATCAGCCCGATCACGGCGCGGTGAAACCACGGCGCGCCCGTGATGCGCGCGCACCCCGCCGCAAATCCCTCCGCTATACCCGCCGCCCCTGTCCCCCGGTTGTCATTCTGCTGCATGGCGGCGAAGCCATGCACCCGGCGGCGTCTGTCAATCCCCCGCCAATCAGCCCCGCCCCTTTCCCCCCGGCGCGACCGCCCTCGCCGTCGCCCGCCCCCCCGAAGGCCTCACCGTCGCCGTCACCCCCTCCGCCAACCGCCCCTTCCGCCCCTCGCCCCGCTCGCGGGCTTTCACCGTTGCCCCACCCCGCGAGAGCGGCGACTTTTTTGGTCCTTTCCATGCGCAGCACCTCCCCCACTGCCATCCGCCGACGATTCCCAGCCCCCGCCGCCGCCCTTTCGCTCATCGCCGCAGCCGTCCTTTTACTCGCCCCCGGCTGCGCCCGCCAGACCCACGAACCCTTCCCCGTCGCCGCCTACCTGGATGCTCCCGACAATCTCCAGGGCAACCGCTACACCCTCGACGCCGAGATCGACACGCAACTGGAGTGGAAGGAGGGCACCGGCCGCCTCCTCGCCGTGCGCCCGCTCTCCGCCGAGCCCGGCGCCCGCCTGCCCGTCTTCATCGCAGATTCGCTCAACGCCAACCTCATGGTCGCCCAGCGCTACCGCCTGGAACTCACCGTTCGCCGCGGCGGTCTCCTCTACGTCACCGCCCTGCGCAAACTGTAACGCATCCGTCCCCCACCGCCCATGCGACCGCCCCGCCTCCCCCTTATCCTCGTCGCCCTGACCTTCGCGCTCCCCGCCGGGCCGCTCCGCTCTCAGACCCCGCCAGCCACTTCCTCACCGCCCGCAACACCCGCGCCTCCCTCCACCCCGATCACGCCCCCCGGAGCCTCCAGATCCCCCGCCGAATCCGCCCTCAACGCACCCGGCGCCACCAACTTCGAGAGCAACACCCTCCTCTCCATCATCGACAAGGCCTTCGACACCGACTCCGACGCCTTCAACCCCGAGGACGGCACTCTCTCCTGGAAGGGCCACACCTACAACCTCGGCCAGATGCGCGTCTTTCGCGCCCGCTTCGAGCGCTACCTCGCCCAGCCCGAATCGATCGACAACGAAGTCTATGCCGGCACCCTCAAACAGATCTTCGACCTGCTTTCCACCCGTGGCGGCGAGGCCGGGGCCGAGAACCTGAGGAGCGCCTGGCAACTTCTGTATCGGGCCAGCGAATACCCGGAGGACGCCGGCGCCAGCCTCGCCGTCGCCAACCAGATTTTCAACGCATGGCGCATCCGCGACGAACGCGACGCTCTCGCCATCACATCCATCGAACTCGCCCGCATCCGTCGCGAGCAGCAGCAGGCCCTGACCAGCTCCGGCGATAACATGGCCCGGCAAGGATATGATGTGACAACCGGCGCCTTTTCCGCAGCCGCCTCGACCGCGGCAGCCGCCAGGCCCGAGATCAACGCCGGCAACAGCGCCAGCGGCACCGGCAACAACAACACGCCCCCGCCTGCTCGGTCCGGCCACGGCACCACCTCGAAAAGCAAGAACGACGAGGTCCCGCGAGGCTTCGATCCCGTCGCCCAGATTTTCCGCGCCCGCGACCTTGCCGAGACGGAGGCCAAGATAAAATCCGCCGAAGCCGGCGGCATCCTCACCGGCGCGCAGGCCAAGCTCCAGTTCCAGACCGCGCTCGTGAATCTGTTTCTCCAGCGCCGCTTCCAGCACTGCCTCATCGCCGCCAGTTTTTACCGCCACACGTTCAAAGCCACCGCCCAGACCCTCGAGGTCGGCAAAAAGGAGATCCAGTCCTTCCTGCCGTCGAGCGACTTCGACGTCACCGTCGAGACCCTCGAATTCCTCGCCCGCGAGGCCATCAACGACACCGAGGCCGCCATGCAGTCCGTGCGCGCCAACTACGCCGACGGCCAGCTCGTCGGCGCCCTCGAACGCCTCCAGGAAACCTTTTTCCTCGGCGAATACCTGCCCGCCGTCTCGCAATTCGAGCGGGAGAAAAAACAGGTCCTGCTCAATCTCTACCGGCAGCTCGACCAGGCCCGCAAACTCGCCGACCTCAAGGACTACGCCGCCGTGGACAAACTCGTCGGCGAGATCGGCGCCGACGCGAAGGACTTCCGCTCCGCCGAGGTGCTCTCCGCCATCCGCTCCGCCCAGCGCATGAGCTCCCTCGCCATCCAGGCCGCCCGCCAGGCCCTCGGCGCCGAGCAATTTGACCGCGCCCAGGAAAACCTCCAGCGCGCCGCCGCCCTCTGGCCGCTCAATCCCGACCTCGAAACCTACACCGCCAGCATCTCGGAAAAGATAAACCTCGGCACCCAGGCAGCCCAGCTCTTCGACGACGCCATCGCGCGCTCCGACTGGCGTCGCCTCTACGACCAGAAAGCCCAGCTCGGCATGGCCCTGCTCACCGACGCCGCCC
The DNA here is from genome assembly GCA_038223295.1 of Opitutales bacterium. Taxonomy (GTDB): domain Bacteria; phylum Verrucomicrobiota; class Verrucomicrobiia; order Opitutales; family Opitutaceae; genus IMCC26134_A. The sequence continues at coordinate 3,930 of JBBRHC010000171.1, read as the reverse complement.
GCAGCCAGGAATTGTCCACCATCATCGAGCGCATCTCCCGCGTCGAAATCTACCTCACCCAGGCCCGCGAACTCGTTTTGCAAAACAACGCCTTCGCCGCCTGGGAGGCGCTCGAGGAAGCCAGCCAGCTCGCGCCCCACGACGTTCCCGTCAACCAGCGCCGCGCCGAGCTCGCCCCCCGTGTCGCCACCTTTATCGGCCGCATCGACGCCGCCCGGCGCCACGAGGCCGCCGGCCGCCACGCCGCCGCCCTCACCCAATATCTCGCCGCCCAGGGCCTCTACCCCGCCAGCAGCCTCGCCCGCACCGGCATCGAGCGCATCAGCGTCCGCCTCCTCGACGACCTCGCCCTCCCCGACCAGCCCGCCAGGCCCGCCAACACCAACCCGCCCGAGGCCGCGACCAGCGCCCGCTAACCGGCCTGGGCCCCGCCCTTCCGCCCTCGCCCGGTCGACCTCCGCCCATCCGACCGCCTCCCGCTCAGCCCGCGGCCTCCAGCACCTGACGGATAACCATCGCGAAATCCGTTATCCGGTAAGGCTTGGGAATCATGCCCGAAAACCCATAAGCGCGAAAATCGCTCATCACCGGATCGCTGGAGTAGCCGCTGCTCACGATCGCCCTCACCTTCGGGTCCAGCTCCCGCATGCGCTTCATCGCCGCGAGTCCGCCCATGCCGCCCGGCACGGTCAGATCCATCACGACCAGATCAAAGCGCCGCCCGTCCTTCAGCGCCGCGCCGTAGGCCTCCACCGCCGCCGCGCCGTCCGCCGCCGTGTCCACGTCGAAGCCGATGCGTATCAACAACTGCGACGCCATCTCCCGGATGCCCGCCTCGTCGTCCATCAACAACACCCGCCCGTTCATCGCGCCCGTCCCCACCGCCATGCCAAAGGGACTCGTCGTGAGCGACTTTGAGGGCCCCTCGGTGCGCGCCGCCGGCAGCCACATGCGGAAACGCGTGCCGCGCCCCACCTCGGACTCCACCTCGATGTAGCCGCCGTGTTTTTTGATGATCGCGTACACCGTCGCCAGCCCCAGCCCGCTACCGTCCGTCTTGGTCGTGAAGTAGGGATCGAAAATCTTGCCCAGGTGCTCCGTCCGTATGCCCACGCCCGTGTCGTGGACCGAGAGCCGCACCGCCGCACCGGTCAGGCCGGTGCGCACCGGCGGCGCGCCGTCGTTGGAGAGGTTTATCCTCACCACTCCCCCGTCGGCCATGGCCTGGGCCGCGTTGATCACCAGGTTTTGCACCACCTGGCCGATTTGCCCTTTGTCCACCTCGGCCGTCCACAACTGAGGCTCGATCTCGAACTCCGGCTTCACCTTCGAGCCATGCAGCGAAAACTTGGTCGTCTCACGCACCACCTCCGCCAATTGCACCGTGGAGCGGATCGGTTCCCCGCCCTTGGCGAAGGTCAGCAATTGCTGGGTCAGATCGCGCGCCCGCATCAATCCTTTCTCCGCCTCGCCCAGCCACTGCCCGCTGCTCGCGAGCGTCTGCGAATCCAACATCGCCAGGGTCACGTTGCCCATCACCACGGTCAGCAGATTGTTGAAATCGTGCGCGATGCCGCCCGCCAGCACCCCCACCGATTCCAGCTTCGTCGCGCGCAGCATCTCCGCCTCCATCTTGGCCCGCTCCGTCACGTCGCGCAGCACCAGCACCACGCCCGCCGGCTGGCTCGCGATATCACGGATCGGCGCGCACCGCCCCTCCACCAGCCGGCGCACCCCCTGGCGATGCACCAACACCGATGCCGGCGGCACCTCCACCACCAGCGCCTCCGCCAGCGCCCGCTTGTGCGGCGACTCCACCGCCTCGCGCGAACGCTCATGTTGCAACGGGCACACCTCCGCCAGCGTCCGCCCGATCGCCACCCCCTCCGCCCAACCGGTCAATTGCTCCGCCGCCTCGTTCAGGAAATTCACCACCCCGTTCCGGTCCGCCGTGATCACCGCCTCCACCATCGCCCGCAGCGTCACCCGCAGCCGCTCGCGTTCCCCCGCCAGATCCTCCTCCGCCGTCTTCCGCGCATGGATGTCCGAGTGCGTGCCCACGATGCGCACCGCCTTGCCCTGCGCATCAAACTGCGCCAGCCCGCAGGTCAGGATCCAGCGGTAACGCCCGTCGCGGCACAGCAGCCGATGCTCCACCCGGTAAGCCGTCGTCCTCCGCGCCAGGTGTTGCTCCAGACCCCGCGCCGCCGCCGCCCGGTCCTCCGGATGGATCAAGGCCTCCCACCCCGCGTGCGAGTCCTCCAGATCCCCCGCCGCGTAGCCCAGCATCTCCCGGCTCCGCTCCGAGACGAAAACCCGCTCCGTCTCGTAATCGTTTTCCCACACGCCCGCGTTGATCCCCTGCACCGCCAGTTGCCACCGGTCCTCGCTCCGCCGCAGCCGCTCCTGCGTGCGCCTCAGATCGGTCACATCGGCGAACACCGACATCACCCGCGCGTAGTCCGGTTTTTCCCCGTCCATCGGCACCGACCACTGCATCACCGCATGGGCGATCTGCCCGTCCTCCCGGCGGAAAACCACGTCGTGTACCAGTTCCCGCCGCCCCTCCCAGAGCGCCACCATCTCGGCCAAAAACGGCGCGCCGAAATCCGGGGCGAAGCGCCGCGCGGTCGCCCGCACGCTCTTTGAATCATGCACCCCGCCCAGCGCCGTGCGGTTTATCGCCACCAGAGCGACGTTGTTAAACTGCTCCCGCAACCGCTCCGGGTTCGCCTGCATATACGCCTGGATATCCTTCACGCCCTCGCCCCGCAACGCCTCCAGCCAGGCCACCTGCGTCCGCATATCGGTCACCAGGATACCCACCGGCGCGCTATCGAACAAAAACTGTAACCGCGTCGCGGATACGGCGAAGGCCCGCTCCCGTCGCCGATGCCGCTCATGCAGAAACGTGTACGTCGCGATCGCCACCAGCCCGCTCGCCGCCGCCGCCCCCGGCCATTGGTTCACCCAAACAGGTGCCGACCAATCCGCCGCCCACGCCGTCGCCGGCCACCACGCCACCCCGCCCACCCATCCGGTGAGGCGAGCCCGGCCCCAAAAACGACGAGACAGATTCATTCGCGTTATAATACAAATAACACACCGGCCCCCCTCCCGATGTGTCGAGGCGTGAATAGGGGATTCCCCCCCGTGTTCGCATTATTGCGCAAAGCCTCGGCTACGCTTTCCCCCGCCCCTCACCCTCGCGCAACCATCGGGTCAGCGTAGCCGCGTCCCGCAAAAACGCTTCCGCCGCATCCTCTTGCACGAATTCCAACATCGCGTGGCGCTGGCCCGGCAACGCCTTCAACTCGCGCCAAAACTCCCCCCATCGCGCCTCCCCGCCCATCAGCGGCAGCCGCTCCGCCGCGCTCGGCCACCAGTGAAAAACATGCACGTTGCTCACTCGCGCCCGCACCGCCCTCAGCCCCGCCACGCAGACCTCCGTCGCCTCGCCATTGTGCGGCTGCCAATATGTGAACAAGTTCGGGTGATCCGCCTCCGCCAGCAGCCGACCCGCCGACTCATTCGTATCCGTGAGCGTGCCGCCGTGAAACTCCGTCGAGATGCTCACCCCCGCCCGGGCCGCCATCGCCGCGATCCGCCGCAAATCCTCGACCACCGCCCCGCGCCCCGCCTCGTCCACGTCAGCCGAGCCCTTCACCCCCGGCCACACCCGGATGGTCGGCGCCCCCAACGCCACCGCGGATTCGAGCACGCGGTCGAACGCCAACCCGTTCGCCTCGCTCCACCCCGCCTTGTAGTAGCTCCCGTAAGCCGCGACCGCCAGCCCCGCGTCCTCGGTCAACGCCCGCACCTCCCGCGCCACGCCGATGTCGCCGTGCGGCGCATGGATATCCCCGCCCCACTCGATCCCGCGCAGACCCGCCTTCCGAGACAGCCCGACGATCTCGGCGGGCGAGAGCT
>JBBRHC010000170.1:0-8054 GCA_038223295.1 Opitutales bacterium | reverse complement strand
CGCCCGCAACCAGGACGACCACACCAAGAACATCGCCTTCCTCATGGACCAGGCCGGCCGCTGGTCGCTCGCCCCCGCCTACGACATCGCCTACAGCTACAATCCCGACGGCGAATGGACCGCCCGCCACCAGATGACGCTCAACGGCAAGACGGACGACTTTACGCTCGATGATTTGCTCGCCGCCGGCCGTGCCGCCGGGCTGAAGACCGCGCGTGCGAAGGCGGTGTTGGCCGAGGTCGCCGCCGCCGTGCGCCGCTGGCCGGAATGCGCCGCCACCGCCGGCGTGCCCGAGGACTGGGTGCGCCGCGTCGCGGCCGTGCATCGGCAGTTATAAGCCGGTTTCCCCGAGGCGGTGGGCGCGTCCGTGAGGGGCGTGGACAGTGGCAGCCGTCTCAGGGCGGCGGGCGCGATGGCTCTTTTAACCGCTCTGGTTGGGGCGGTATTCAGGCCGAGGCGTCGGGGCGGGCTTTCCAGGCTTGGTAACGGCGCATTTGCTCGGCGGCGTCGCAGTGTTTGGCGAGGGGATCGGACTGCAGGAAATCGCGGAAGGTTTTTTCTTCGCGAGCGTCTTCCTGCCGCGTGTCGCCGGTGCGGCCGGAAGGACCGCGCGCCCCGGATTTGCGGGTCAGCGCTTCGGCGATTTTTTCGTGGGCGCGCATGGCCCGCCACGCGACGTACATCCAGAATATGGTGACGCCTACGCCGGCGAGAATCGTGAGCACGGCGAAAGGCTCCAACCGGGAGAACGCGCTTGGTTCGGGATAGTGGTTCATGGGCGGCAGGGTGATGCGTTCATACGGCTGGGGGCGCTCTTGGACAAGGGATCTTCCTTGGCGGTCGATGGCTTTAGGCTGCGGTGTGGCGGCCTTGGGCGCGTTCGTAGGCGAAGAGGTATTGTTGGGCGAGTCCGGCCTGGGGGCCGAAATGGCGGCGGCCGAAGTGGGCGATTTGGTCGGGTTTCCAGCCTTCCAGACCGTAGCGGCGGCTCATGGCTTTGATGATCCAGGTGTCCACCGGGAAGGCCTCGAGCCGGCCGGCGCCGAAGAGCAGCACGCAGTCGGCGATTTTTTCGCCCACGCCGGGCAAGTCGAGCAGGCGGGCCTTGGCGTCGGGATAGGGGGCGTGCTCGGTGGTTTCGAGCCAGCCGGGATGGGCGGCGAGGTGGGCGGCGATGCCGACAATATGGCGGGCGCGAAAACCGAGGGCGCAGGCGCGGAGTTGCTCGTGGGTGAGGGCGGCGAGTTCGAGCCAGGTGGGCAGGGCGTGCCAGGGCGCGGCGGGGTCGGCGTCGGGGGCGGGCCGGCCGTGGCGGGCGGCGAGCAGGGCCATCATTTGTTTGATTTGCACGATCTGCTTGGTGGCACTGCACACGAAGCCGAGCAGCGTCTCGCCTAAGGGCTGCCGGAGGATGCGCAGGCCGGGGCAGGCGCGCATGCAGGCGGCGAGGTGCGGGTCGCTGCGCCAAGGCAACGCGTCCTCGTCGGCGGGCGGGCCGGCGAGGTAGGCGTGCAGCGCTCCGGCGGCGGCATCGGGCGAGGCGGACGCCGGGACGGTGAACTCAAGGTCGCGGCCGGCGGGGTCGGCGGCGGGCGCGAGGCGGACGCGGACGTGGTGGCTGGACCAGCCGCCCTCGAAAGTGCCGTCGGGGTGGCGTTGCCAACGGAAGGCCTGGCCGCCGTCGAGAAGCTCGGCGAGGACGGCGGGCGTGAAGGGAAGGGCGCGCGGGAGCGGCGGGACGGGGTGCCAAGGGTGCCAGGCGGCGATCATGCGCGCAGGCTTCGAGTGAAGGCCGACGAGGGCAATCCGAGCGCGGGCAGGCGCTTATTTGGACGGGATGGGGGCGGCGACTTGAGCGGCGAGCAGGAGGGTCCACTCGGCGCGAAGATCGGCGCGGAGTTTTTCCCAGACGGCGGCGTCGAACTGGGAGGCAAGCGGGCGCAGGCGTTTCTCGAAGTGGTAAATGCGGGTTTCGAGGGAGCGTCGAAGGGGGCCGGAGTCGAGGGTTTTGGCCAGGGTGTGCAGGCGCTCGATCTCGGCGGAGGCGGCGGTGGCGGCGGTGGTGGGGACGAGGGTGTCGGCCTGCATCTGGTAGAAAGGAATCTCGGAGAGCTGGGTGGCGGGCGGGACCTGGGCCGGCCCGGTGCGGAAACGCTCATCGCCGGGCTGGACGGGGCGGGCGGGTGCGACGGAGACCAAGGAAACCTCGGCGCGAAGCGTGAGGGACGCAGAGGCGAGGAGCGCCGGCAGAAGAATAAGAAAAGGGGCGACTCGGCGTAGGTGCATCGGGAATGCGATACGCGGGCGGAACGCCGAACACGACGGTAATCGCGGTAGGTATACCCCCAAAGTGGGGACCGTCCGTAACGCCCTTTTCGGGTGGCTCTTAAGCTAGCAGCGACGTTCGGGCGTTCGTGGGGCGGGTGCGGAGGGCGACTGATGCGGCGAGATCAGGACAGGGCGGAATGTGGCGCGATCAACCAGACTTCTGGCGCTACCCGCCACGTTCGGACGGCGGTGTATCCGCTAGATTAGGGCCGATGAAAACACCCATCCACCTCTGCCCTTCCCTCCGTCGTTTATACTTCGCGGCCGCCCTCGCCGGCGCCTCGCTGCTCACCGGCTGCGCCACCAGCCAGCCGACCCGCACCGGCTTCCTGTCCGACCATGATTCCCTTCAGCCCGTCGCCGAGGCCGACGGTCTGCGCGCGGTGAAGCTCGCGCCTTGGTCGGCGGGTCGCCCGATCACCGTAGCGCCGCTGGTCTGGTCCGCGGCCCCCGACGATTCCGCCGCGCTTTCGCCCGAAGAGCGGTCGCGGTTGCTCGCCTTGGCCGGCGAGGAATTCGCGCGTGAACCCACCCTCCGGTCCGCCGAAGCGAGCACCGGAGCGCCACTCGAGTTGCGTGCCGCGATCACGCGGGTCAAAACCTCCAGCGCCGCGGCCAACGTGGTCAGCACGCTGGCGGTGTTCGCGCCGCTGGACAACGGCGGGGTGTGTATCGAATGGCAACTGGTTGACCCGGCCGATGGTCGCGCGGTGGCGCGCGGCGTCTCCGCCCAGCGCGGCACGCCACTGAAGTTCGCCTCCAGCTTCCGGAAGACCGGCCACGCCGAGCGCGGCTTCCGGCTGATCGCCGCCCAGCTCAAGGCCTACCTCGGCGTTCCGCCGCCGGTTTGACGCCCGTCCCCGTCCCCGTCCGCCGTCTCCCCGACCGCCGTCCCACGCTACGCTTTGCCTCGCCTCGTCTCATGAAACCATCCGTATCCTCCTTCGTGCCCGCCCCGTCGCCGGCGCCCGCGCTTTTCGCCGCCGCCGGCTTCCTGCTCTTGTTTCGCGAAACCGTCTTCTACGTGGGCTTCTACATCCTCGGCAGCAGCATCGAGTGGCCGCAAAGCCCGGGCCTCGGCGCCGAGGAAACCTTCCGCCTGATCACGGCGCATCCGGGCGCGGTTTTCTCCGGCTACACCGTTTACCTTTTATCCGGCGTTTTGTTCCTGCCCATCGCCCTCGCCCTGCGCGCGCTGCCGCGCGACGCCGACCCGCTCAACAAACTGGCGCTCGACGTCGCCTTCGCCTTCGCCGGGTTGTCGGTCGCGTTTCGCGCGATGGGCATCCTGCGCTGGCTCTTCGCCATGCCGGCGCTCGCGCAAAACCACCTCGCGACCGACGCGAGCCCCGCGCTGCGCGAAGCCGCCGTCCTGCAATTCCAGGTGCTCGAAGCCTAGGGGGCAAGGCCGGCGAACACCTCGGCGTCGGCTTCTTCGGCGCCTGCTTCATCGCGGCCCTGGGCGTCGGCCTTTGGCGCAGCGGCATCGTGCCCCGGCTCTACGCGTAGTGGGCCTTCATGGCGGCGGCGCTCTTCGTGCCGTTGCCCGACTATCGCGGCGTGGACGGCGGCCCGATCCTTTTTATCAACGGTTTCACGTTCTCGTTTTTCCTCATTTTTCCCGGCGTCCACATGCTCCGTCGCGCCCGCGCCTTGCGGCGGGGCGCCTTATGACCGGGCGGAGGCGGCGCGCGCCAAACGCGCACGGCGCGCCAAAAAACCGCGCGTAGGCCGCTTCTGCGGCGGCGGCGCCCTCAGCCTGGAAATCCCATTCCACGCGGCGCGGGCGAAAACCGTCGTCGGTCCCGGCCGCGAACACGGTCAATGCCGCCGCGAAGGTGCGCCCGGCTACCATGGGCCCCATTTCGGGATCGGGCTCGGCCGTGCGCGCCTCCAGCCAAGCCGTCTCCGCGCGCCGGCTCGCCACGTCGCAGCCCCGGCGCGCGAGGTGGCGCGAGAGGATCGCCAGCATGCTCACGTGAACGGTGGGAAGCCCCCCGGCTTTCATCGCGCGGAAGCAGGAAGGGCTGGCGCGATTCGCGACCCAAGCCGGCGTTTCCCGCCACGCCCTACTCGCGCCCAATCCCACAATCGCCGGCCGTGGCCGGTAGATCAGCCCGGCGCGGACGACATCGTGCTGCGCTGAGAACGCGAAGGTCCGCCGCCGCGCACGGATCCGTTCTCCGGCGGTGTTCTAGGCTTGGGGCGGGCGGGCGGCGGCGGGCAGGGCGCCGGGCGGGTCGGCCCGCCGGTTCGCGAGGGTGCGACGGAGGCGACGTAGGGCCAGGGTGGATATGGTGAACAGGATGGCGTAGTAGGCGACGAGGGCGGCGATGCGCGGCGGGCTGAGGTCGTCGCTCATGTCGCCGAAGAGGATGGTGACGACGGCGCGGGCGGTGTGGAGCGCCGCGCTGAGGCCGAACATGAGCGGCAGGGGCGTGCCGAGGACGGGCAGGAGGTAGAGCTGCACGGTGTAGGGCATGCCGGGGAGCAGGCAGCAGAGCACGGTGGCGTCGCGGTGGCCGGCGCCGGCGAGTTTCTCGCGCCAGGGGGCGAGGCGTTCGAATAAGCGCGCGGGCAGGACGCGGACCAGGATCCAGCCGAGCACGTGGTGAAGCACGCTGGTGACGGCCACGACGGCGATGCCGCCGAGGAAATCGAAGCGCACGCCGGCGATGAGGTGGAGCCAACTGACGGGAAAGCCAATCAGCGGGAGCAGGGAGATGGCGGCGATGACGACGGCGGCGGGCAGGGCTTTGGCGCGGGTGTGGAGGTCGTCGATATCGAGCCGGCCCCAGAGGAGGGCGAGCGCGACGAGGCCGGCGAGCGCGACGAGCGTGGCGACCAGACGGCGCGGGGTGACCTCCAGGGGGCCGAGGCGGAAAAGAACGCGGGGCGGGGCGGAAGCGGGGGCGGGTTGGTCAGCCATTGAGTTCCAATTCGGCGACGAGCGGGAGGTGGTCGGAGGCGCGCCGCGTGAGAAGGTTGGCGGGGCAGCGCACTTCGAGGATGCGGAAATGCGGGGTGACGAAGATGTGGTCGAGCTGGCGGACGGGGAGGAAGGACGGGAAGGTTTTTACCGCGACGTGGTTGGGGGCGTGGGCTTGCACGTCGCGGAAGACGGCGTGGCCGTTGACTTGGTTCCAGGGGGCGACGAGGCGGCGGTAGAGTTTGCCACCGGGGGCGAGGTTGAGGTCGCCAAGGAAGAGGGCGGGGCGGTCGGGCAAAATGCCGCCGAGAAAGTCCTCGTGCAGGAGGCGGTCGATCTGCGCGGCGCGTTCGGAGTAACTGAGGCCGAGGTGGGTGGTGACGACGGAGAGTTCGCGGTCGCCGTAGGTGATGGCGGCGTGGAGGCCGTCGCGCGGCTCGATGACGGGGCCGCCGCCGGTGGGCAGGCGGGCCTGGCGCACGAGGCGGATCGGGTGGGTGGAGAGCAGGCCGTGGCCGTAGCGTTCCTCGCCGTCGACGATCGAGGGGCAGAAGAGCTGGTGGAGACCGAGCTCGGCGGCGAGGTAGGCGAGTTGATCATCACCGCGGGAGCGGGGGCGGCCGCAGTCGAGTTCCTGAAGGGCGATGATGTCGGGATCGAGGTCGCGGAGCACGCGGGCGATGCGGTCGGGGGCGAAGCGGCCGTCGAGGCCCTTGCAGTAGTGGACGTTGTAGGTGACGACGCGCAGGTGGGTGGGAGTGGGCGCGGGGCGGCGGCGGTGGGCGGGGCGCGCGGCGCGGTGGAGGTGGCGAAGGGCGGCCTCGCGCAGCTCGGACGGGCGCACGATGGCTTGGGGGAGCAGGTGGGCGGAGGCGGGCGGGAGTAGCAAAAAGCCCTGGGTCTCGTCGGGCGAGGGGCCGCAGTGGGAGCCGTTTTCGTCGGTGAAGGTGAGGGAGCGCCCGTCGGGGTGCCAGCCGAGGCAGACGAGGTTGCCGGCGCAGGGCTGACGGGCGAGCTCGGCAAGGTCGTGGGCGAGCACGGGCAGGAGCTCCTCGGGGCCGCGCAGGAGGGAGGTGTCGCCAGGCAGGATGACCTCGCCGGCGGAGGTGTGCCAGACGATGACATCATCGGCGGGGCGGCGGCGGAGGATGCCGGGGACGCCGCCGGCGAGGAGGTCGCGGATGAGGGTGGTTTCCTCGGCATCGGCGAGCGGCTTTTTGAAATAGAGGTGTCCGACGGGGCCCATGGAGGCGATGGCGAACTCGGTCTGCTCGAAAGGCGTGAGGCGGGAGCGATCAAGGTCGCGGGCCGCGCGGCGGGCACGACCTGGCAGGGGCAGGCGGGGCGCGTGCGAAAGGCGGTGCTGATCGCGAGTGTCGCCGGGTCGCTCGCGTGCGGCGTCGCTGAGGCCGGGCCAGTGGCGGCGCAGCAGGCCCTCGAGGCCGCCGGGGCAAACCTGGGTGAAAGGACGGGAGCGGATCTGGCCGTGGTCGCTGAAAATCCACACCTCGTAGTCGCGGCCTTCGGAGCGGCGGGCGGCGCGATGTAGATCGCGGATGGCGCGGTCGATGCCAAGGAGCGTCCAGTGGGCGAAACGCGAGCCGGGGCCGCGGCGGTGGGACTGCTCGTCGTAGCCGAGGAAGTTGACGTGGATGATCGGGAGACCGCGGGCGAGGTCGATCTTGGCGCCGAGGGTGATCATCTCGCGCAGGCCGACGCAGATGAAGACACGGGCGAGGATGAACATGAACTCGCGGGTGGGCGTCTGGCCGCGGAAGACGCCGCGGAAGGCCTCGACGAGGGATAGGAAAAGCTCGACGGGGAGGAGCGCGACGAGGCGCAGAAACGACGGGAAATGAAGAAACGCGAAGAGGAAGATGTTCCGGATTTTGCCGGTGTGCCACATGTCGCCCAGGCCGATGGAGGCGCCGCAAAAATGGCTCTCCTGCTGGGTGGCGCCCCCGGTGTAGATGTTGGACCAGGAGGAGCCGTCTTTGAGCAGACCCTCGCGGTCGCGCGAGAGGTCGGCCTCGATGCGTTTGGCCCACTCGGGATCGAGCATCAGGCCGATGGCGTCGGCGCGGGGATCGAGGAAATTGAAGGCGGGGACGGCGGTGCGCACGCCGTAGTAAAGCTCGCCCTGCACGGCGGGGGTGGTGGTGGGCTGGCCGGCGTAGAAGGTGTGCAGGCGGCAACCCTCGCGGCGCAGGAGACGGCGCAGGAAGGGCAGACGGCCGGTGGCGATGGCGCGTTCAAACTGGACGCGCGCGAGGCCGTCGATCTGGACGAGGAGGAGTCCGGGGGTGTGGGAGGGGGCCTGGCTGCGCGGGAGGCGCAGGCGATCGGTTTCCCATTCCGCGCGGCTGACGCGGCGGCGCAGGCGGCGCAGGAGACCTCCAAGGTGGGCGAGCATGGGAGAAAATGACGGACGACGAAGGACGAATGCCGGATTACGGAGCGGCGGGACTAGGCGGCGGTGGCGACGGGGGGGCGGACGTCGCGGCCTCGCGTGTCGTGGGGGGCGGCGGGGCGGCGGGCGGGGCGGGCTCGGCGGCGGGGCTGGCGGGCTCGGTGGTGGAGGGGGCGGCGCCGGTGACGGCGTCGAGCAGGGCGCCGGCTTTGTCGGCGAGGATGAGGCCCTCCATGGCGATGCGCTCAAGTACGGGTTTGACGCTGCGGGTGAGCGGGGACTCGGCGCGGAGGGCGGCGCGATTGGCGACGATGAGTTCGCCGTAGACGGTGAGCAGGCGTTTGGAGGTTTTGGCGCGGTCGAGCTCGGAGGCGGTCTGGAGGGCGG
>JBBRHC010000169.1:0-8061 GCA_038223295.1 Opitutales bacterium | reverse complement strand
ATGAAACACCGACGCGCTCGCCCAGCTCCCCACTCCCCACGTCATCCCCGCCCCCGCCCCCGCCCTGGCCGTCTCCGCCGTAGCCCAGGCCGCCGGCACCGCCAGACGTTTCCCGGTCAACACCCACGTCATCCGGTTCTGCCCGTCCAGCGTCGCCGACACCCGTTCCCCCCGCACCTGCACCACCAGGCGATGCTGCGCGCCGTTGCTCAGCCGCGCCGGAAAATGAAACCCGTGCGCCCGCATGTCCTGCCCGTCGATCATTTGCAGTCCAGCGATGCCAGCGTCCCCGGCATCCACCTCGAACGCCCCCGTACCCGCCGTCGTGGGCAAAAACACCGCCACCGCGTTTTCCCCGGATTTACGGGTAAACTCGATCGCCAGGTCGTAGCGCGCGCCCGGACGCACCGGCAGGCGCAGCACGCACCGCCCTTCGCCCGAGCTGAGTTCCCCGCCGGTCATCCGCCACTCGCCGCTCACCGCCATCGCCACCGGATCCACCGTTGAGAGCACCCAGTTCCACGCGAGGCTCGGCGCCTCCCCCGCGCCTCCCCGTGTAGGGCGGGGTCGCCGCACCCCGCCGTCCGCCGCCCGCATTCCATTATCGCCGCCCTCCGTCGCCCTCCCGCCACCCGCCGCCGTCGCCGCGCCACCCGCCGCGCCGCCCGCCGTCCCCGCCCCCGCCGCCGCGCCGCCCGCGCCCGCGTTCGCCGCCGCCGTCGCCTTGGCCACCGCCACCGCCGACGCCAACTTCTCCTGTTTCATCGCAAACGCCGCCGCGTCCCGCTCCGCCTCGATGATCGCCGCGCGCGCCCAGACCAGCGCCAGGATCACCGCCGCCACGCCCAGGCCCACCAGTTGCCGGTGCCGCCGCCGCTCCGGCGCGCGGCACGCCCGGTCAAACTGGCGGGCAAACTCAGCCGCGTCCTTCGGTCTGCGCCCCGCCTCGCTCGACATCGCGTCGTTGAGAAACGCGTCCACCTCCGACGGCACCTTGGACAAGCGCGACGCCCGCGCATACGCCCCGCGCGGCACCCGCCCGGTCAACATCTGATAGGTCATCACGCCGAGCGCGTACAAATCCACCGCCGGGGTCACCTTGCCCGCCGCCTCCATCTGCTCGGGCGCCATGTACTCGAACGTGCCGAACAAGGCCCCCGTCGAGGTCAGCCCCGCCGCGAAGCCCCCGCCCGTCGCGTGCGCCAGCCCGAAGTCCGCCAGCGTCAGCCGCCCGTCGTCGAGCACCAGCACGTTGGCCGGTTTCAGGTCGCGATGGATCACCCCGCGCGCGTGCGCCGCGCCCAGCGCCGCCGCGATTTGCCGCACCCAGATTTGCACCTGCGCCACCGGGAAGGCCCGTCCGCCGAGCAGCCTCGCCAGATCGCCGCCCTCCGCCCACTCCATCACCAGATATAGCGTGCCATCCGCCAGCGCCCCGAAGTCGTGCAAGTTGAGGATGTGCGGGTGGTTCAGCCCGGAGAGGATGCGCGCCTCCCGCTCGAAGCGCTCGTGCGCCTCCCGATCCGGCGTCGCCGCCGCGGGCAGTATCTTCACCGCCACCGAGCGCCCCAGCCGTTCCTGCTCCGCGCGATACACCGCACCCATGCCGCCGACCCCGCACAGCGCGCGCACTTTCAGCCCGGGAAACACATTCGCCAGCATCTCCGCCGTGGGCGCCTCCCAGCGCACCACCGCCCCCGTCAAGGTCCGCGTCACCAGCGCGCGCGTCGGCGGCAAAGCCCCGCCCGTCGCGCCCGCGCCCGCGTTCGGCGGGGCGGGCGGGGTGGAGGGCGTGGGTCGGGTATCCGCCTCGTTCATCGGCGTTTCCCTTCGCGCCGCCCCGACCACGGAGACGCCTCGGGCCCGCGCGCGGCGGGCGCGGGTTGTCGGCGGGCTGCGCTCGCAGCAAGCGATTGGGGATTCATCGAAGGCGTGGCACGGAGTGGGGCGGGTCCCCCCACCCGCCGCAAGCCCGCAACACGCCACGCGCCCGCCCCGCGTCTACCGCGTCCCCCCGTTTGACAAGCCCGAGCACGCCCCACCCCATAGCCGTTTACCATGTCTTCGCCCACGCGCGCCGTCCTCCTCGTCAACCTGGGCTCCCCCGATTCCACCGCCGTTCCCGACGTGCGCCGCTACCTCCGCGAGTTCCTCGGCGACGAACGCGTCATCGACCTCAAGCCCCGCTGGCTCGCCCGCTTTCTCGTCAACTACATCATCACCACCACCCGCGCCCCCAAGTCCGCCAAGGCCTACGCCGAGATCTGGCAACCCGGCGGCTCCCCCCTCGTCCTCACCTCCAAAAGCGTGCGGGACAAACTCGCCGCCACCCTCGGCCCCGAGGTCCCCGTCTACCTCGCCATGCGCTACGGCACGCCGTCCATCGCCAGCGTGTTCCAGGCCATCGCCGCCGCCGGCATCGAGGAGCTGCTGCTCATCCCGCAATACCCCCACTACGCCATGTCCTCGTGGGAGACAGTCGTGGTCAAAGTCTACGCCGACGCCGCGCTCCACGCCCCGCGCACCCGCATCGCCTGCACCCAGCCCTTCTACCAGGACGCCGACTACATCGACGCCCTCCACGAGGTCTCCCGCCCCCACCTCGACGCCCAGCCCCACGATCACATCCTGTTTTCCTACCACGGCATCCCCGAGCGCCACCTGCGCAAAGGCGACGCCTCCAAGGCCCACTGCCTCGCCCGCCCGGATTGCTGCGACACCTGCTCCGCCGCCCACGCCATGTGTTACAAGGCCCAGTGCGTCAAAACCACCCAGGCCTTCGTCAAACGCGCCGGCATCCCCGACGGCGCCTGGTCCATCTCCTTCCAGTCCCGACTCGCCGGCGAGCCCTGGCTCACGCCCTACACCGACCACGAGTTCGAACGCCTGCCCAAGGAGGGCAAAAAACGCCTCGTCGTTTTCACCCCCGCCTTCGTCTCCGATTGCCTGGAGACACTCGAGGAGATCGAGGGCGAGGGGAAGGAACAGTTCCTGCATGCGGGCGGCACCGCCTTCCACCACGTGCCCTGCCTCAACGATTCCCCCGCCTATGTCCGTTTCCTCGCCGGGCGCGCCCACCGCTGGCTCGGCGGCGAGTCCCCCACCGCCACCCAGCGCATCCAGGCCGCTCGCACCCTCGCCCCCGCTAGCTAAAAACCCGTAAGGTACTCGACCCGTCCGCCGCCCTCCCCACGCTGCCCCCCGTCCCGCCCTCGTCCCGCCAAACCCTCATCGCCGCTCGCCCCACATGGTCCTCGCCACGACCGAAAGTCCCGCCGTACTCCTGCTCGACGGCTCGGGTCGTATCCGCTCGGCCAATACCGCCGCCGCCGCCATCCTGGGTCGTCCCGCCGACTCCCTCCGCGACCTCCCCTTCGTCTCCCTGCTGCGCTTCGAGCTCATCAGCAGCGACCCCGACATGATGGCCATCCAGTGGGACGCCGTCGCCAGCACCGCCCGGGCCCGCCCGCAAAGCATCCGGCCGCTCGCCGGCACGCGTTCCTACCACCTGCGCCTGGAACCCGCCGCGCCCGACGACTCGATCTGGTTCGCCACCCTCTCCCTCCTCGCCGAGTCCACCTCGTCCGCCCCGTTCCTGGCCACCCACCCGATGCAGGAGGCCCTCGCCCTCCTCGCCAATCGCGGCGGCCTCGGCTTTTTCGATCTCCGGCTCGACACCGGCGAACTCGCCACCTCCACCGGCTGGAAACGCATGCTCGGCTACACCGAGCACGAGTTGCCCGATACCCTCGCCACCTGGCGCCGCCTCGTCCACCCCGACGACACCGCCGCCGCCCCCGACCACGCCCCGCGCCGCCAGCCCTCCGGCGCCCGGCCCTTCTCCGTCGAGTATCGCCTCCGCCACCGCGACGGCCGCTACCTCTGGCTCTCCTGCGCCGGCGTGCGCGTCTTCGGCGCCGAAGGCGCGCTCCAGCGCGTCAGCGGCCTCCACCTCGACGTCACCGAACGCAAGGAACTGGAGGAGATCAGCCTGCTCAACGACGAGCGCCTGCAACGCCTCTCCACCCAGGCCGGCCTCGCCGTCTTCGACCTCGATTTCGCCCAGGGCCAGCACTGGTTCGCCTCCGCCTGGCACCGCCTCCTCGGCACCCGCGCCGACTCCGAGGATACCGCCCTCCCCGAGCCCACCCCCCTGCTCGACGCCCTCCCGCCCGCCGCCCTCGCCGACGGTTTGCCCGGCTTTTTCCGCACCGCCGACGCCGACACGCCCTCCGGCCGCCAAACCGTCACCCTCCGCGACGCCGCCGGTCGCCCCGTGCGCGTGCTCATCGACTTCGTCCGCGAGCTCGGTCGGCGCGGCGATCTTCAACGCGTCACCGGCTACGCCTTCCCCCTCGCCGGCCTCGGCGGCGCGCCCGGCGCCACCCCCACCGCCCTGGTTGACGCCACCCTGTCCGCCATTTCGGAAGCCGTCGTCATGAGCGATGCCCGCGGCCGCGTCGTCACCCTCAACGCCAAGGCCGCCAGCCTCCTCCGCCTCTCCCCCGCCGACGCCGTCGGTCGCCCGCTCACCGAGGTCTTCCCCCTCGTCCACCGCGCCAATGGCCGCCCCGCCGAGGAGGCCGTCGAGGTCGCCCTCAACCAGACCGGCCCCGCCGCCGCCCGCCTCCAGGACATTCACGCCCTCGCCGCGCGCACCCCCGGCAAGGAGCCGCTCCCCGTCGTCTGGCGCGCCCGCGAGAGCCGCGACGAGGCCGGCGCGCTCGCCGGGTTCGTGGTCGTGTTCCGCGATCCCGCCGAGATGTCCCTCACCCCGGAGGAGCTCGTGCGCGCCAACCGCTTCGAGTCCCTCGGCCTGCTCGCCGGCGGCATCGCCCACGATTTCAACAACCTGCTCACCACCATCCTCGGTGGCATCTCCACCGCCAAGGAGAACCGCGAGTTCAACCAGCTCGACTCCGCCGAGCAGGCCTGCCTCGCCGCCAAACAGCTCACCCGCCAGCTCCTCGGCTTCGCCAAGGGCGGCGGCGCCCAGGCCGCCCGTCAGGTCGTGCAACCCGCCGACCTCCTGCAAAACGCCGTGCGCATCGCCGCCGCCGGCAGTCCCGTCGTGGTCACGGTCGACACCCCGGGCGACCTCTTCCCCGTCGAGATCGACAAGGGCCAGATCCTCCAGGTCGTGCAAAACCTCGTCATCAACGCCATCCAGGCCATGCCCGTGCCCGCCGATGGCCGCGTCACCCTCTCCGCCTCCAACCTCGTCCTCGCCGATCGCGAGATGGATGACCTCGCCGCCGGCGGCTACCTCCGCATCGACGTTCAGGACAACGGCGCCGGCATCCCCCCCGAGATCATCCCGCGCATCTTCGACCCGTTTTTCACCACCAAAAAATCCGGCACCGGCCTCGGCCTGGCCACCGTTGATAGCATCGTGCGCCGCCACGGCGGTCGCATCGGGGTCGAGTCCACTCTCGGCGTCGGCACGCTCTTCAGCGTTTTTCTGCCCGTCGCCAGCAAACCCGTGTTGGAGGAGACCCGCCGCGCCCCGGCCATCCGTTTCGGCACCGGACGCGTCCTCTTCATGGATGACGACCCCAAGATCTGCGAGCTCACCGGTGCCATGATCGCCAGCCTCGACTACACCCACGACATCGCCCGCAACGGCGAGGAGGCACTCCAGCTCTATCGCCGCTACCTCGCGGTCAAGCGCCCCTACGACGCCGTCCTGCTCGACCTCACCGTCATCGGCGGCATGGGCGGCGAGGAGTGTTTTAAGCGCCTGCGCGAGCTCGATCCCGAGGTGCGCGCCATCGTCACCAGCGGTTATGACGACGAAGAGATGATCCGCCGCTACCTCGACATGGGCTTTGTCGCCTACATCACCAAGCCCTACCGCGTCGGCGACCTCGGCCGCGTCCTAAAGTCCGTCCTCTCGCCCGCTAAACCCGTGTAGGGCGGGGTCGCCGCACCCCGCCGTCAGCAGTCGCTTTTTCGCCCCACCCTTCACCGCCCCACCCCGTCCAACAACGCCGCGCTCGCCACCTCCAGCTCGCGCCCGCCCGCCATATCCGCGGTCCACTCCTCCCTCGCGGCGGCCCACACGCGCGCGTTCCCCTTCTCCTGCGCCAGAAAAACCCGCCCCAACGAGCCCGCCGCGTTGCGGTAAAACGGATGCACCCGCCCCAGGTCCGCCTGCAAACGCGCCACCCGCCGCGCCCGCTCCGTCGCCAGATACACGTCCCCCCGGTGCAACCACTCGTCACCCAGCTTCAACGCCCGCTCGTCGCCCTCCTCCGCCATCCGCACCACCACGCGGTCCATTTGCTCCAGCCACCGCCGCGACTCCGCCGCCTCCGTCACCGGCCCGCCCCGCGCCCGCGCCAGGCCCGCCGCCCCCACCGCCCAGGCCAGCTCCAACTCCTCCGCACTCGCCCCGCCAAACCGCTCCGGATACGCCTGCACCAGGGCCAGCCCCGGCGCCGTCCCGCCCAGCACCGCATCCATCATCCGCCTCCACGCCGGCGTGCGCCCCGCCTCCGCCTGCAACCAGTGCCACAGCCCATACGCCGACGCCCTGCGCTCCTCCTCCGCCCCCCCCGTGCCGTCCGCCGCTGCTTGCGCCCCGGCCCAGCTCAACAACTCCCGCATCGTCGGCCCGCGCCCCGCCCGCTCGGCCGCCTGCCGCCACGCGTCCAGCATCGCCGGCCTCGGCTCGATCAGCGCCTCCTCCGCCGCCCCCGCCACCATCCAGTGCGGCGTCGCCCGCCGCGCCGGAGCCACGCCCAGCAGCACCGCCCGCCGCACCAAGGCCCCCTCGGCCAGCGCTATCAACCAGCGCCGCTCCCGCGTCACGTCCCGCGCCCCGCCCCCGCGTATCCAGACAGTCACTACCCCGCCCGGATCGTCGACCACCCGCCAGGCCGGCTCGGCAAAGCCCCACCGCTCCGGCGTCGTCAACCGCACCGTGATCGCCACCGGCACGCGGTCCGGCAGCCCCATCGACCCCGCCCAGACCGGCCAAGCCTCCTCCGCCAGCCGCGCCAGCCGACGCCCCTCGTCACCCGGCTCGGCCAAGACCTCGAAGCGCCCGCTCCCGCCCAGATACAAAGTCGCCCCCGGCCCCTTCGTCGCCTCCGCCGCCGCGGCCGCGTCCGTCCCCTGCGCCGCCACCTCCTCCGCCGGCCCGCCCGCCGCCACCACCCCCCACACCGCCGCCAGCGCGAGCCAGCGCCCCCCTCGACCCGGCCGACGCCTCGCCCCGGGCTTCTTCACTGCACGCGCAAAACCAGTTCCCCATCCGCGATCGTCAGGCTCGTGGCCCGGCGCAGCAACGCGTCGACCTCCGGCGGCACCGCCGGCGCGAGACGCTTCGCCACCCAAGGCAGCACCGCCGGCAAGCGATGCAGCGGCAAACCGCCCAGATAAGCCTCCCGCGGCACGAATTCCATGCCCGCGCCCGCCCGCACAAACCCACCCCGCGCCTGAAGCACCAGCGGCGCGGCGCCGCCAAAAAAGATCAGCTCGTTCTCCATTCCCACCTGCAGCTCCGTTTCCACCAGGTGAAAATTCGGCGCCCCCGCCACGATCAACATCGAGCTCGCCCGCTCCTCGTCCGTCACCTTGGTCGGCTCAAACGTGGCCAGCGCCCAACCGTTGATGTCCGCCTCCGAAAACCTCGCCTCGCCCCCGCCCGCCCCCAGCGCCGCGCGCGCCCGATCCATCCCGTCGTCCGACCCCTTCGAGCCCTGCCCTTTCACGTGGTAACGCACGCCATGCACCGGCTCTTTTGGTAGCTGCGACACCACCTCCACCGGCTGCGTCACCAGGTGGACCAGCGCCAACACCGCCCCGAGCGCCACGCTCGACGCCGCGCCGAAAACAATGCCAACGACGCCGGGGGATTTGTCTTCGATGGAAAGGGCCATGGGGAAAAGTGCGTGTAGCGTGGCCGCTCCCCCACCGCTGTCCAAGCCTTGTTTCAACCGTCTCCGCGCCGCCGATCCTCCGGCGTGGCACGGGCGTCCCGCCCGTGGGCGAATGGGCATCCCGCCCCTTCGCCGCCGATCCCATGGACGTCCCGCCGAACCGCCCCTGCCGCCC
>JBBRHC010000168.1:0-8082 GCA_038223295.1 Opitutales bacterium | reverse complement strand
CCTGGTGGCGCTGGTCGTGGCGACGGGCGTGGCGGGGCATCTGGGCGCGACGTTGACGCACGGGGATAAGTTGCTGGCCTGGTCGCGCGGCGGGGGCGCGGGGGCGGGGGCGGCGGGGGCTGCGACTGCGGCGGGGGGGCGGGCAATACGAACAACGCGGACGGGAGGGCGAACGAGGCGCGTGGTGCGGAGGGGGGGGAGGGTGTCGTGGGAGCCGGGGCGGAGAGACTCGGTGTGGTGCATCCGTTGCTCATGAAACACTGCGTGGAGTGCCATGGGGCGGAGAAACAAAAGGGCCGGCTGCGGCTCGATACGCTGGAGGGGGCGAAACGGGCGGGGCGGAGCGGCGAAGTGGCGCTGGTGGCGGGCGATCCGGACGCGAGCGAGTTGATGCGGCGGGTGCTGCTACCGCGCGAAGACGGGGAGGCGATGCCGCCGGGCGAGGACGAACGGACGCCGCTCAGCAGCGGGGAACGGACCGAGCTGGCTCGGTGGATCGCGGGGCTGCGGCCGGAGTGAGGCTGGCGGCGAGCGATCGGTGGAAAGAAGTGACGCGGGAGGGCCTGGGGGCGAAGTCCCTGTGCGCCCGCTCGAGGCTACGGGGACGCGGGTGGGGGGAGGTCCCTTAGGCCACGGTCGGAGTGGGGGCCGCAAAAAGGCGCGAAAGACACAAAACCAATCCTTCTTTTCGCGCATTCTGCGCCTTTTTGCGGCCTTATCTGCATGCTGCCAAAATGGAGTTAGGCGGTGGCTTTGCCGCGGCGGGTGGCACGGTCGCTCTTTTCGGTGGGGATCTCGTTGTTGGTCGTCATCATGAAGACGGGGGCCTTGGTCTTTACCCAGATTTGCTGCTCTTTGAAGTTTTTGGCCGGCACGTTTTCGATGGCGTCGGCCATGGTCTTGGCGGGCATCATGCGGCCTTTTTTGGTGGTGTTGAACTCGTAGGCGGCCTTGTGGATGCGCTCGGGGGCGCTGGTCACGGAGGCGTCTTCGGGGATTTGCAACACCCAACCGGTGAACTCGGACTGGGGCAGTTTGCCTTCCGGATAGGAGATGAGAATGGAGAACTGCTTTTTCACCGCCGGCGGCTTTTCTTCGTCCACCTCGGGCTCCACCGCCTGGTTCATTTCCTCGACGATCTGCCGGAGGAGGGCCGGATCGATGTCGTTTCGTTTAAGGATTTCGGCGACTTGGTTTACGTCTATTTTCGGCATGGCGTGCGGGCTTTGAAAGGCCCACGAAGGGGGCACACATGGATTTGAATGTAAAGGATGACGGGGTGGGCCAACGCGCGGACGAGCTGTTCGACGTGGTGGACGAACACGATAACGTGATCGGGCAGGCGCGGCGCGCGGAAGTGCATGCGCAAAAGCTCCGGCATCGCGCGGTGCACGTATTCTGTTTCGACGGGCGGGGGCGGGTGTTTTTGCAGCGGAGATCGCTGTTGAAGGATACCGCGCCCGGGCGCTGGTGCGCCTCGTGCTCGGGTCACGTGGACGCGGGGGAGGACTACGCGACGGCGGCGGTGCGCGAGCTGGCCGAGGAAATCGGCGCACATGTGGACGGGCCGGAGGCGCTCACGCCCTGGCTGAAGCTGGAGCCGCGACGGGAGACGGGCATGGAGTTCGTGTGGGTGTATCGCATGAAACACGAAGGTCTGTTTGTCCTGAATCCGGCCGAGATCATGGCGGGGGCGTGGCTCGGGCGCGACGAGGTGGATGCGGCGCTGAAGGAACGAGCGAGGGATTTCGCGGGGGCGTTTCGTTTTATCTGGACTCGATTGACCTGGTAGGGGCTTGAGCGGGGGAGGGCGGGCGGGAGGCGGACGAGGGCGGGGCGGATATGGACGCGGACGGGGCTGACGGGCGGATACGGAGCGGCGGGGTGCGGACGGTGCGGACCGGGCCGTGCGGAAACGGAGCGGCGGGGTGCGGCGACCCCGCCCTACATGGGGTCGGGGGGCGGAGCGGGGAGGTCGCGGGCGCGTTTGAGGTGGGCGCCGCGCTTGAGGGGCTTGTGGGTGGAGCCGTCCTCGGCGGCGGTGCGGACGCGTTTCAAGTCGTCGAACTGCTTCGGGGACATGAGGCGGCGGGGCACGCGTTTGGCGGCCTCGTCGATCAGGCGATCCCACAGTTCGGTGGTGATCGGGGTCAGGGGCTCCCACGGAGTGTGGTGGCCTTGATGGCGTTGCCACGTGACTTCTCCGCCGTGAAAAACGACGTGTACCTGATACTTTCCCTCCACAGGGTCGCGGATCCACCAACCAAATTCCATTGCCATGACGGCGGAGGCAAAGGGCGGGGCGGCGGGTGCGCCAGCGCAAAGCGGCCGGCGGGGGCGTGCGCGCGGGAGGCTTGGGGCTTGCGGGTGGGGCGCGGGCGCGACGGCATCGGCGGCATGATTTTGCGGATGGGGAAACTACTTCGGCTGGCGTGGGTGGGCGCGGTGATGGTGGCCGGAGGCGCGACCCCGCGGCTCGCGGCGGATCTGGCGGACGATCTGGCGCGGATCTCGGTGGAGGCGGCCGGCGGGGCCCAGGCCCACGCGGCGTTGCGCGGTTTTCGCGCAACCGGGGTGACCCGGGTGGAGGGCAGGGAGGTGTCTTTTATCCTCTATGCGGCGCGGCCGCGCAGCGTGCGCATCGAGACGCTGGGGGAGAAAGGGTCGCTGGTGCGGGCGTTTGACGGGGTGCATGCGCCCTGGAAAAAAGACGATCCCTTGCAGCCGCCGCGTCGCCTGGCGCGCGCGGAGGAGAAGGACTTTATCCTCGATGCGGATTTCGACAGCCCGCTCTACGATCACGAGGCGCGCCAGATCAGCCTCGACCACGCGGGCGAGGTCAGCGTCGGGGGGCGTACCTACGATGCGTTGCTCGCGACGATACGGTTCACCGACTCCGCAAAGCTCTATCTCGACGCCGAAACGGGGCTGCTGGCGCGGCGCGATCTGGTGAAATTGGCGCGCGGGCGTCGGGTGGTAGTGGAAACGCACTACTCCGGTTACAGGCAGGTGGCGGGCGTGCGTTTGCCGACGCGCATCCGCACGGAGGTGGACGGGCGGATTTTGCACGAGACGGTGATCGAGGACTACGAGCCGAATCCGCGGCTGCCGAAGGATTTTTTCGCGCCGCCGGCGTCGGAGTGGCCGGGTTTCTGACCCGGAGAGGGGGGCGAAAAACGGAGGCTCGCGGAGTGCGCTTGCCAGTCGTGGCGAGGCCTCGTGACCTGTGCGGCATGGCACTTTACGGCTCCCTCTCCACCGTGCGCGCGCAGCTCGCCGCCTCGCCGGCTTTTGACCTCGCTTTCGACTATGTGGCGCGCGCGCTGACCCCCGGTTCGCCCGAGGCGGAGCGCATCGCTGCGGCGGCCCTCGGCGAGACCGTGCGGGTGGACCTGGGCGACGGCGTTTTCGCCCTGGAGCAGGCCTACCTGGCCAAGCCGCCGGCCCAGGGGCGCTGGGAGGCGCACGAGCGCTTCATCGACGTGCAGGTGGTCCTGGCGGGCCGGGAGCTGATGGGCGTGATCGACGTCGCGCGACTGACGCTCACGGAGGATCTCCGCGAGGCGCGGGATCTGCTGTTTTTCGCGGAGCACGACGGCGGATCCACCCTCCGGGTCGGAGCGGGCGAGGTGGCGGTGTTTTTCCCGGTCGACGGCCATCGACCCTCGGTGGCGGACGGCGAGCCGGCGGCGGTGCGCAAGACCGTGGTGAAGGTACCGGTCACGGGCGCGGCGCGGCGGGGCTGAGCGACCGGTGAACTACCGTCACCAGTACCACGCGGGGAATTTCGCGGACGTGCTCAAACACGCCGTGCTGCTGCACTTGCTGCGCGCCCTGCAAGCCAAGGAAAAGGGTATCCTTTATGTGGATACGCACGCCGGTCGGGGCGGCTACGACCTGGCGGCGTCGGCGACGGGGACGACCCTCGCGCGCGCCCCGGAGTGGCCGGACGGGCTCGGGCGATTGCTGGGCCGGGGCGACCTGCCGGCGGCGGCGGCGGACTACCTCGCGGCGGTGCGGGAGTTTGACCGCGAGGCTCGCGAGCGCACGGGCGGCGGGGGGGGGGCGGAGTCGCAAACGGGTTCGGAAGCGGCGGAGGCGGGTCGAGGCTTCGACTTGGAAAACAACGGCGGCGAGCCGGAGGCCCCGCGTTTTTATCCGGGGTCGCCGCGGTTGGCGCAGATGCGGCTGCGACCGCAGGATCGGGCGTTTTTGTGTGAACGCCAGCCGGAGGAGGCGGCGGTGTTGGCGGAAGAGTTCGCCGGGCTGCGCCGGGTTTCGGTGCAGGCTATGGATGGCTACGCGGGGGTGCGGTCGGTGCTGCCGCCACCGGAGCGGCGGGCGTTGGTGTTGATCGATCCGCCCTACGAAACGCCCGATGAGTGGGCGCGCATCGTGGAGGCGCTCGGCGCCGGGCTGGCGCGACTGCCGGGAGGAACTTTCGTGGTGTGGTATCCGCTGACGGCGCGGGCGCGGGTGGATGTTTTTTACCGTCAGCTCCTGGCGCTGCCCGAGCTGCCGCCCTGTTTCACGGTGGAGTTGTTGATCGCGGGCGAGGCGGCGGGGCTAAAGGTGTGGGGCTGCGGCTTGCTGGTGATCAATCCGCCGTGGGGCAGCGCGCGGCCCCTGGGGGAACTGGCGAGGTGGCTGGCCCCGGTTTTGGCGCAGGGGGAGGGGGCGTCGGGTGGGGTGTTTTGGTTAGTGCCCGAGAGCTAAAAATGAAAATCGGCGTGTTACTACGGAGAGTTGTCCTTGCTACGTAGCTTTATTGGGTTTGGGTGTGGTCACCCAACGCTCCGATCAATGTCGAAATCCAAATCTTCCGAACCGTCCAGTCCCTCCGTCCGTGTAGTCATGGTCGAGGACGATCCCGTCTATCGCCAGTTTGTACGCCAGGTGCTTAAGAAGATCGACGGGGTGAACCTCATCGGCGAATGCGCGACTGGCGCCGAGGGGATCGAGATCTGCCGGCGCGAGCACCCGGAGGCTTTGTTGCTCGATCTGTTTTTGCCCGACCAGCAGGGTGTGGACGTGGTGAAGACGCTGCGTCCGGAGTTTCCGGACATGATCGTGATGCTGATGACCGCGCATCCGCGCAACGACCTGCCGCGCGAGTTGCTGAAGCTCGGGGTGCAGGGCTTCGCGGACAAAACCGCCACATCCACCGAGCTGGCGAAAAACATCCGTAGCGTGCTCGCGGGAGGCCTCAGTTATACGAGCGTGGCGGGTTTGGCGAAACCGCCCGCGGAGCCGGTGATGAGCCTGCCTGGTCATTCGGAAAACGTCAAACCCGAGGTGCTCACCCCTCGCGAACGCGAGATCGCCATGCTGGTGGCCGGGGCGATGTCCTCCAAGGAAGTTGCCGCCAAGCTGGGCCTGAGCACGCGCACGGTGGAAAAACATCGCGCCAACATCTATGCCAAGCTCGGGGTGCGCGACGTGGTGGGCCTCACGCGTTGGTGTTTGTACCACAGGCTGGTAACGTGAGGCGCTAAAAACACAACCCGCCGCCGGACCGGTTGGCGGAGGGGAGAAGGTTTGCAGGCGCGGTGCGCAAGGGCCTCTGATGAGCCGCATGAGCGTGGTACAGGATGAAATCTGGATGGGGCGGGCGCTGGAAAACGCGCGCCGGGCATGGGGTGAAACGCACCCGAACCCGATGGTCGGGGCGGTGGTCGTGGAAGACGGCGCGGCGGTGGCGGACGGCTGGCACGCGAGGGATGGCGGGCCGCATGCGGAGCGCGTGGCGCTGGCCGCGCTGGGCCGAAGGCCGACGGCGGGCGCGACGATGTATGTGACGCTCGAGCCTTGCTCGACCGCCGGGCGCACCGGGGCGTGTTGCGACGCGATCCGGGCGGCGGGGGTGGCGCGGGTGGTGATCGGCGCGACGGATCCCAACCCGGCGCACGCGGGGCGCGGGGCGGGGGTGCTGCGCGCGGCGGGCGTGTCGGTGACGGAGGGCGTGCGGGCGTCGGAGTGCGCGGATTTGAACCTCATTTTCAATCACTGGATCACGACCGGGCGGCCCTTGATAGCGGGCAAGATCGCGACCACGCGGGACGGGTTTTCCCAGCCTCCGCCGGGCGAGGAAAAGTGGATCACGGGCGCGGCGGCGCGCGCCGACGTGCATCGCTGGCGCAGACTTTTCCCGGCGATCGCGGTGGGCGCGGGCACGGTGCGGGCGGATGATCCGGCGCTGACCCGGCGGTGGACGGAAGCGGCGGGCGCGGGAGACGCGGCGGACCGGGCGCGGGAGGACTGCGGGTGGCGGTTTGTATTTGACGCGCAACTACGCACGGCGGCGGGGCGGGCGGGGTGGCCGAGGGTATACTCCGATGCGTGGCGCGAGCGCACGGTGGTGGTGACGACGCGCGCGGCGGACGGGGACGCGCGGTCGCGGCTGGAGGCGGCGGGCGTGCGGGTGTGGGCGCAGCAGACGACGCGCGGGGCGGCGGGCTGGGGGGAGTTTGGTGCGCGGTGCGCGGCGGAGCGGATCAGCGGCGTGTATGTGGAGGGCGGAGCGGAGCTGCTGGCGGACGCTGCTGCGGCGGCCGCGCTGGGGTATGGGTTTTGGTATCGGGCGAATCGGGCGGGCGGGGCGGGGTGGGGCGGGCGGGTGTCGCTCGGGGCGATGCGGGAGGCGAGCGAGGAGCGCCTGGGCGAGGATACGTTGTTGAGGGGGCGAATGTTTTAACCCCGGATCGCCGGGATGAACAACGCTGACGGGCGGAGGATTTTTTTGGCTACGGGCAACGCGCACAAGGTCGCCGAGATGAGCGCGCTCGCGGCGCGGGACGGGCTGGGGGTGGAGATCGTGTCGGCGAAGGCGCTGGGCGGGATGCCGGAGGTGGTGGAGGATACGGGCACCTTTTCGGGCAACGCGCGGAAGAAGGCGCGGGCGCTGTGGGAAATCGCGCCGAAGGGCAGCGTGGTGCTGGCGGACGACAGCGGGGTGTGCGTCGACCACCTCGGCGGCGGGCCGGGGGTGGAGAGCGCGTATTTTGCCGGGCCGCAAGGCGACGCGGCGGCGAATCTGCGCAGGCTGACGGAGGTGATGCGCGGGGTGCCGGAGGGGCGGCGCGGGGCGAGGTTTCTTTGCCTGCTGCTGCTGATCGACGAGGCGGGCGTGGAGCGGGAGTTTGAAGGCCAGTGCGCAGGCGTGCTGCTGGAGGAGCCGCGGGGCGGGGCGGGTTTCGGGTATGATCCGCTGTTCGTGCCGGACGGGTATGCGCAGAGTTACGCGGAGCTGGGCGACGAGGTGAAGGCGAGGCTCAGCCACCGCGCGAAGGCCTGGTCAAACCTGAGTGCGTGGTGGCAGGCGGAGCGAGGCTGAGGCCGTCGCGTCTAGAAGTAACGGGAGCGGAGACGACGCGGCCAACGCGACGGGCCTTATAGCCGATAACTGTGGCACGTAGTAAAAAATAAGTGTCAAAAGATGGTGTGAGGATTCTGTTTTTCGGCGAGGTGCACACGAGGGCGCCCCCCCCCCTGTTTGGGCTGTAACCGAGCGCGGCACGCTGCCGGCGCCCGGAAGATCAAATCGCGTTGCGACAGCAGCTTAGAATACGGCGACGAAGGTGGTAGAAGCGCGGGGCAGCTCCGCCGCCGCCCCACGGTCCGTCTTACCCCGAGGAATAGCCTACGCGGAGTGTTACTATGTTTTCTTTGCATTTCCTATTATATCCCATGTTCATTGCTTTCCGGATACCCTGGTATAATTCAAAAAGATCCCAAAGACACTTACCTCTCCTTCAAGCAGCGATTATCTTTCTGTTCTCTTTCGCCCCTTAATGACCGCTCTCAAAGTCCTACGGGTTCACCGAGTCTGGTGGTCCCGTACCGCTTTTACTCTTTAGTCCCTGACACTCACCCCCATGTCCCTCCGACCCCTACGCCTCTTCCGCTCGCTCAGCGCGTTTGCACTCGCCCTTGCTCCATGCATGCTCCCCGCCGCCGTTTTGCTGCGCACTAATTTCGAAGCCGCGAATCCCTGGATCGCTCTCGCCGCCTACCAACAAACGACCGCTGGAAACGTCACCGCGACCACAACCTACGACCCTGCGGCCGGCACGATAGACACCG
>JBBRHC010000167.1:0-8095 GCA_038223295.1 Opitutales bacterium | reverse complement strand
GTATCGCTCAGGCGATCGCTCTGCCCTGCTACAGCTAAATCCAGCCATAGTCGCAATTCCACCTCAAACCATTGCCCCAAAACTTGCTCTTCTGGTAGAGCGCCTGTGTACCCATTCATCATTGGAAATTAGGCCAGTGTCCTTCGCCATCCGACACGCTCCCCATGACCTCCCTCGCCGACACCTACTACGCCGCCGCCACCGCCCTGCTCGACCAAGCCCGCGAACGCAACGCCGCCACCCTCGCCGTGCTCGTGCCCATCATCGGCGCGTCCATCGCCGCCGGCGGCGTGCTCCACACCTTCGGCTCCGGCCACTCCGAGATGATCGCGCGCGAGCTCATCGGTC
Source organism: Opitutales bacterium (assembly GCA_038223295.1). GTDB lineage: Bacteria > Verrucomicrobiota > Verrucomicrobiia > Opitutales > Opitutaceae > IMCC26134_A. The sequence goes on along the minus strand of JBBRHC010000167.1, from coordinate 7,747 downwards.
GCGCCGGCGGGCTCATGCCCGTCACCGGCCTTTTCGACCCCGGTTACGGCTTCTCCGAGAACATCGTCGGCTACGGCACCCGCCTCGCCCAGCGCCACGACCACCACTACGGTTTTCTCCCCGGCGAGACCGTTATCGTGATCTCCAATTCCGGCAAAAACGCCTCGCCCATCGAGGTCGCGCTCTACGCGAAAGCCAAGGGCCTCACCGTCGTCGGCCTCACTTCCCTCGCCATGAGCCGCACCGCCGCCACCGTGCATCCCGGCGGACAAAACCTGCACGCAATCGCCCACCACACCCTCGATAATCTGGGCCTCCCCGGCGACGCCATCACCGAGGTCGCCCCCGGCCGCTTCGCCGGCCCCACCTCCACGCTCATCGGCTGCACGCTGCTCAATCTCCTCATGATCGACGTGCTCGCCTGGCTGCGCGACGCCGGCCACGACCTGCCCCTCGTCACCAGCCAGAATCTTCCCGGCGGCATGGAGGCCAACATCGCCCTCTCCACGCGCTACCGCACCCGCCTGAGCAAACTCATCGGCTAAGCCCGCCGCCGTTGTAGGGCGGGGTCGCCGTACCCCGCCGTCCGTCCGCCGTCTCCGCTCGCCGCCCGCCCCCTTCCGGATTGCCGCCCCGGCCTCCGATGGGCTTTGGTCGCGCGCATGCCCGCTCGCCCCCGCCCCACGCAGAGCCACACCGTTTATTTTGCCGGCGAGCTCTTCAGCGCCAAGCACCTCATCGGCAACGCCTACCTTGCCGAGGCCGTCCACGAAAAATCCCACGGTCGTTACCTCTGCCGCCTCCCGCAGGATTTCGAGCTGCGCAGCCACCACCCGCAGGTCATCCGCGACAAGGACATCCGCAGCTTGCTCGAATGCGATCTCGCCGTGTTCAACTTCGATGGCCCCGAGCTCGATAGCGGCACGGTGGTCGAGTTCATGTTCGCCAAGTTCGCCGACATCCCGTGCGTCGTGCTGCGCAGCGATTTTCGCGCCGCGGGCGACCAGCCCGCGGGCGGAGATCCCTGGAACCTGATGGTCAGTTTTTATCCGCGCTCCGTATCCGTGCCGGTCCACAGCATGGCCCTCTACAAAAAGGCCCACGCCGCCGCCAAACGCGCCGCGCTCGACGATGTCACCCGCCTCGCCGGCCAGCACAGTTCCGCCACCGCCCAGACCATGTGCGACCAGATCGCCGCGCTCGTCGTGCGCGGCCTCGACCGCGCCGTGAAACTCCCCCCCGCCATGCCCGGGCATCTGCGCGAGGAGGTCTACCAGTGGCTCGCCCTCATGCCCGGCCTGCGTGGCGACGCGAAAAAGCTCCACAAGGAGATGGAGACCCTCCTCGAGCACAAAATCGCTCGCGACCTGTTGTGAAATCAGAACGCCCCTGTGGCTGTATCCTCTGTCGTTCCCTCCTTCTGTAGCTCTGTCGCCCCGCCCCCATGCTCCACGTCCTCCAGCACCCGCTCGCCGCCCATGTGCTCACCCGGCTGCGAGACCGCACGACCCCGCCCGCCGCCTTTCGCGCGCTCGCGCATCAGCTCGGGCTCATGCTCGCGCTCGAAGCCACGCGCGACCTGCCCACCCGCCCGGAGGCCGTGACAACCCCCCTCGAAGGCCACGTCGGCGCCGCCCTCGCCGAGCCCCTTGTCATCGTGCCGATCCTCCGCGCGGGCGTCAGCATGGTGCAGCCCTACCTCGATCTCTTTCCCGACGTTAGCGTCGGCTACGTCGGCCTCGAGCGCGACCACCAGACCGCCCTCCCGCGCAGCTATTACCGCAAACTCCCCCCGCTCGCCGGCCGCCGCGTACTCTGCCTCGACCCCATGCTCGCCACCGGCGGTAGCGCGGTGATGGCGCTGGAGCTGCTGCGCGATAACGGGGCCGCCGACCTCACCCTGGTCGTCATCGTGGCCGCCCCCGAGGGCGTCGCCGCCGTCGAGGCCGCGCACCCGGCCGTGCCCATTTTCACCGCCGCCGTGGACCGCGAACTCAGCGCGCAAAAATACATACTCCCCGGCCTCGGTGACTTCGGCGACCGGCTTTTCGGCACCTAGGCCGGACCCTCGGTCCCGCTCCCTCCGCTCCTTCGCCCCGCGCCCCGCCGATGTACGCCCTCCACCCCGCCGGTCCCGCCGCTGGCGCGTTGATCGCCGCCGCCAGCCTCTGGTTCAGCCTGCGTCAACGCCGTCGCCAGCGTCTGCTCGCCGATCTGCCGACCTCGAAGGTCCAGGGCGTTTTCATCGGTTTGGTCGAGCTTGCGGGCACCGCCGAGAGCGAGGCGCCGCTCGTCAGCCACCTGGCCGCGCGCCGGTGCGTGGACCACCTCTGGACGGTTGAGGAGCATTGGCGACGCACCACCGCCGAGACCTACACCGACAGCAAGGGCAACCGCCGCACCCGCACCAAGACCACCACCGGCTGGGAAACCGTCGCGCGCGGCGGCGGCGGCCAGTCTTTTTATCTCCGGGACGACACCGGCGCCCTGCTCGTCCGCCCCGACGGCGCCAAGATCGAACGCGCCCCGTTTTTTGATCGGACCGTCTCTCGCCGCGACGCGCTCTACCACGGCAAGGGCCCGGAAGGCTCCGTCCCCGGCTCGACCGGCGAGCGGCGTTTTCGCGAGCACGGCATCGCCCTGCACGCGCCGCTCTACGTCATCGGCGCCGCCCGCGAACGCGCCGACGTGGTCGCCCCCGAGATCGCCGCCTCGCGCGATGCGGCCGGGTTTATCCTCTCCACCCGCGGCGAATCCGCCGTCACGCGCGGCCTCGCCTGGGGCTCCTGGGGCGCGTGGCTGCTCGGCCTCGTCGCGCTGCCCGTCGCCCTGGCCATTGCCGGCCACCACGCTCTCGAACCCGTGCCCTCCGCCCTCCTCGCCACTTGGAGCGCATGGGCGGTCGGGCTTTACCTTGTAATCTGGATGCTCGGCTGGGCCTGGATGGCGCACGACAGCATCATCGGCCTGCGCGAACGCGTGCGCCAGGGCTGGTCGCTCATCGACGTGCAACTCAAGCGCCGCCACGACCTCCTCCCCGCGCTCACCGCCAGCGTCGCCGCCCTCGCCGCCCACGAGCGCGAGGTCCAGACCGTGCTCGCCGGCCTGCGCGCGCAAAGCCTCGCGACCAAACCCGGCGTGGCCGGCCCCGATTTCGACGGCCTCGCCCGCGAGCTCCGCGTCGTGGTGGAGCGTTATCCGCAGTTACGCGCCCAGGAAGGCTTCGCCGCGCTGGAGCGCGAACTCATCGCCACCGAACAACGCATCGCGCTCGCCCGCGCCTACTACAACGACATCGCCACCCACTACGCCACGCGCCTCGAAATCCTCCCCGACCGCTGGATCGCCGCCCTCCGCAAACTCGCTCCCGAACCCCTGCTCACCGCCACCCATTTCGAGCGCGCGGCGGTGGCGATAAATTTTGCCGCGTAGTTCTCGTTGGTCGGCGGAGAATCGACCGCGCGGCGAGACGAACGTCATCCGGCACAGGTTAAAAAATTCCCTGATCCGCGCCGCTCCGTCGCCTTCCTCTCCCCGCACGTGCCCCGATCCCTCCTCATCGACTACAACGGCTTTTTCGCCTCCTGCGAACAACAGGACCGGCCCGAGCTGCGCGGTCGTCCCGTGGCCGTCGTCCCGGTAATGGCCGCGCACACCTCCTGCATCGCCGCCAGCTACGACGCCAAACGCGCCGGCATCAAGGTCGGCACCTCCGCCACCGACGCGCGTCGCCTCTGCCCGGGCATCGCGATCGTCGAGTCGCGCCCCGAGATCTATCTTCACTACCACAAAAAACTCATCGAGGCCGTCGAGACCTGCCTGCCCGTCACCGAGGTTTGGTCCATCGACGAGGTGTGGTGCCAGCTTCCACCCGGCATGCAGACCCGCGAGGCGGCCCTGGCCCTCGCGCGAAAAATCAAACTCGCCATCGCGCGCCTCGCCGGCGCCCAGCTCACCTGCTCCATCGGCCTCGCGCCCAACGCCTGGCTGGCCAAGATCGCCTCCGACCTCGAAAAGCCCGACGGCCTCGTCGTCATCGAGCTCGAGGAGCTCCCGCACCGCCTCCACTCGCTCGCCCTGCGCGACCTCCCCGGCGTGGGGGAAAACATGGCCGCCCGCCTCCACCTCGCCGGCATCCTAACCGTCGAGCAGCTCTGCGCCGCCGAACTTCGCGAACTCCGCCGCATCTGGGGCGGCATCGAGGGCGAGCGCATGTGGCGACGCCTGCGCGGCGAGGAGGTGCCGCTCCCGCCCCGCCGCACCAGCTCCCTCGGCCACGCCCAGATCCTCGGGCCCGATCTGCGCCACCCAGTCGGCGCGCGCGCCACCCTCCACCGCCTGCTGCAAAAAGCCGCGCTTCGCCTCCGCCATGGCCAACTCTACGCGGGCGGTATGCACCTCGCCTTGAAATACCGCGCCCGCGCCCGCTGGAGCACCGCCGTCACCTTCACCGACACGCAGGATACCCTCGAACTCATCCGCGTGCTCAACCTCCTCTGGGACCGCCGCCCCGCCTCCCGCGCCGACCATTTTTCCGTCGGCGTCACCCTCTTCGCCTTGGTGCCCGCCGCCGACCACACGGATACCTTGCCCGGCCTGCTCGAGGCCCGTCCGGGCGACGACGCCCGCCGCACCGCGCTCAACGCCACTCTCGACCACATCAATAAAAAGCTGGGCAAACACTCCGTCGTCTATGGCGGCGCGCTCGGAGCCCTCGCCTACGCCCCCATCCGCATCGCTTTCCAACGCATCCCCGACCTCGTCCTCGAGGAGGGCGAGCCCGATGGCGAACTCTTCCCCACCGCCGCCGAACTTGCCGCCGCCCGCCGTCTCTAGCCGGCTGCGACGTCTGATTTTTCGGATTTGGCCAAAGAGCCCAGCCGGAGCGCCGACACACAGGTCAGGGAGAAAAAACAGGCCGGATTTTATTTCGAGGAGCGGCTCTGGGTTCTCTGTGTCGGAGCTCAGTGTCCTCTGTGACTAAAAATCCTTTTGAACGCTGAAAGGATGCGAAATTCTATAGGTCACGGATACCGGCCCGGAGCATAAAACAACAAAACCGCACCTGTGGAGCCGCTGGTCAGGGGCCTTTTTTTGCCAATGGCACTTCCGGGATCGGTTGGCCGGCGGCGAGGGTTTGGAGCCAGACGGTGGCGCGGGCTTCGTAGGTTTTGTGAGGGCCTTGGTGGCCGAGGAGCGGGTGAATCACGCTCTCTTTCGGGCCGGCCAGCTCATTAAACATCGAGAAAACACCGGAAGACGGGCACGTCGTGTCGATGAGGCCCAAACCCACCAGGGTCGGAACTTTCACGAGTGGGCCGAAGTTAACTGCGTCGTAGTAAAGGCTCGCCTCGATGATGGCATCGCGAGTGGCCGCGTCTCCGAGCCAATAACCAGGCCAGCCGTTGGCCCGGTTGTCGACCGAGCCGGTGATCTCGCATCCGGCGGGGATGTTGGCGAGCACGGCGGTGATGCGGGGTTCGAGCGCGGCGAGCACGATGGATTGATATCCTCCCTGGCTACCCCCCTTGGCGACGAGGGTGCGGCCATCCCAGTCGGGCCGTCCGGCGATGTAATCGGCGGCGCGGGAGTTGCCCAGGAGCATGCGGCGGAAGTAGCTGGTCTCGCGGCTTTGATTGCCGATCTGGGGGTAGTCCTTGAGGGGGCCGGCACCCTGCTCTTTGTAGAATTCTGGGCTTTCGTCGATGGGCAGGTCGTGGGAATTCAGGTTGATGGCTAGCCAGCCGCGGGCGGCGAGATCGATCACGTTGGATTTATTTAGCCCATAAACGCCGGCCCACTGGGTGCTGATAATGGCGGGAAATCCGGTGCCGTTTTTCGGGCGGGCGAGCTGGGCGCGAATCTTGGCCCCGTCGACGTTGTCGAAAGTGACTTTGAAATACTCGACGTCCCCGCGACCGCTGTCGGCCGGCTCCAGTTGTACATTTGCCGGCACGGCGGCGAGGGCGGCGAGCTGGTCTTTCCAGAAGGCGTCGAAGTCGGCGGGGCGTTTGATGACGGTGCGGATTTTGGTGGGTTCGACCACCGCGCCACCGAGGGCCTTGATGGTTTTGTCGTCGGGGCCGGTGGCGGTGAGCTCGGCCAGGAGGGTGGCGGGTCCCGACAGCGGCGCGGCCTCGATGCGGATCTCGGGCTGGCCGAGGTCGAGCGTCCCCTCGGCGATGACGGCCCGGCCGTTGAGCTTTAGCTTGTAAGCAGGGTTTTTGAGCGCGGTGGCGTCGCCCGTCACGGTGACGGTCCAGGCGATGGGCTGGCCGTCGGAGTAGACGCCGGTGGTGTTCACCGGCGTGAGTGTTAGCGTCTGGGCGCGACCCAGCACGGCCGCGAACAGGGCGAGGAGATATACAAACGGGAGCAAACGGGGGTGTTGCATGGGAAGAAAGTGAGGGGTGGGACGAGAGGGGCTCCGCGCCGCGTCACCCAGGCCTCCGAGGCGAGCGGAGCGGCAGATGAAAAAGCGACGCAGGGAACGCGCACGCAAGACACACACTGGGTATTTTGATGACAAGGGCCTTTTTTTTCACACCCCGATTCCGCGCCCGCATTACCCGGCATCGGGGGGCGCGGCCAATTCGCGCCAACGTCCCGGGGGGGAACAAGGTCCGGGGGCGGGGCGGCACGCCGCGTTCATTACCTTCCAGTTGGGTGACGACCAGGTCCACGGCATGAGTGGCGATCTCGCCGTAGTCCTGGTTTATGCCCGGCAACCCCTCCGATGCATCCTAATCCGAGTTCGGCGCAAATCATGCGACCGTCTCGCGGCGTCCAGCCCGCTCGGGCGGCGGCGGCCTGCACGCCCGAGCCTCCGATGAAGAGCAAGTCCGGCCGCTCTTGGCGGAGCCAGGTGGTCAACCGCTCCGCCGGATCGTCGCCCGCGAGCGTTAGGAACCGCTCCCTCGCGCCTTCCGGAGCAAAGATCCGCCACGCCGCCTCCCAGCCCCGGCGGCAGCGTTCGTTGCTGGCCGCGTCCACGATCGCCGCCCAGCGCTTTTCAACGCCGCCCGCCGATCGGATCAACCCGCTGCGCATGCCTTCGTAGTGCTGGTGCGCCGCCCGGGGCGGAAGCGCCGTCCATTCCGCCGAGCCAGTGATCGCCAACGCAAACCGCTCCCACGGCCAAAACTCCTCCGGCCGGTACCCGAGCTGCTCCGCGCGCGCCGTCCCGGCCACGCCGATCCGTCGCGCGAGGGAGCCGCGATCCGGAAACGCAACGCGGCTCTGCGGCCAGACCAGGGCCAGGTAATCGCCATGGAAACGGCTTTGCCCGCGGCGTATGTGCGCCATCAGCTCCGCCACGCGTCCATTGGGCCGGTAGCCGAGCGTCTCGGCGGCGGCGCGGACGCGATGTGCCGTGTCGGCGGGGATTTTGGACGATCCGCGTAACGCATAGGAAGGCGCGGCGGCCGACACCCCGGCGGCGCTCGCCACCGATCGCAGAGTGGCGTGCGCGGGGAATCTTTGCCTCGGCCCGCTCTCGGGTGTGCCGCGAGGGGATCGGCCCGGCGCCGTCGTGCTGGAGCGCGTCGGTGAAATCGTCCGCTGCCCGTGGCATGGTTGGGAGTTTGATCTCACCACCGGCAAGTCCGTCTTTAACCCGAAATCCGGAGTAGGAGCCGATGAGATGGCGCAAGAAGTTGGATCAGATGGTCGTTCGTGAATCCCGAGGTGCACTGAATAGTGCATTGAGCGGGTGAACGAACGAGCAGATGACCAGCAGATTGCGCCA
>JBBRHC010000166.1:0-8107 GCA_038223295.1 Opitutales bacterium | reverse complement strand
GATGGCGCAAGATGCTGGAGCAGATGGTCGTTCGTGAATCCTCGAGGTGCACTGAATAGTGCATCGAGCGGGTGAACGAACGAGCAGATGCCCGGCAGGTTGCGCCAGATCGCGGCGATCAACTTCGTTTTTCGGGTTTATATTCACTTTTTGTCGCACACGAACGCTTGTCTTCCTCCAAACAAGTCCGATCTTGCATCAACCCCGTCCGACGGCCGCCCCGCCACCATGTTTAGCTCATCGGAATCGTCTCCCGCGCTGCGAGCGCTCCCGTCGTCCCCTTCGACGGGCAATGTATCTATGCGCGATCTCGCGGCTCTGGCCGGCACCAGCGTGAATACGATCTCTCTGGCCCTGCGCGACAGTCCCATGGTGGCGCCCTCCACCAAGAAAAAAATCCAGGCGATCGCCACCGCGCGCGGTTACCGGCCCAACCCGCTTTTGTCGGCCTTGGCCGCGAGCAAACAACGCCCGCCGTCCCGGCAAACCCTGGCCGTGTTCACCAAGTTCGATAAACTCTACATTCCCGGTCCCGGACCAGGACGCGAATTCACCACCCGATTATTGGCCGGCATGGCGGAGAGGGCGGACGAGCTCGGCTTTAAACTGGAGGAGTTTCCCGTTCATTTGCCCGATTCACCGGACGGCGCCCGGCTCACGGAAATCCTCCTGGCGCGCGGCATCCGCGGCATCGTTCTTTTTCCCAGCGGGGATCTGGCGGTGGACTTTCCCGGGGTGGATTGGTCCCGGTTTGCGGTGGTCGCCGCCAACTTCCACACCCCCCGGTTGCGGGTGCATCGAACGGCCACCGACAACTCTCGCGCCATGGAAATATGCCTGGAGGAGCTGCAGGCCCGCGGCTACCAGCGCATTGGACTCGCCTTTACCCGGGGGCTCGATCCCCGGCTGCGTTACGATTGCTCCGGCCAATACCTCGCCTGGCGCGAACGGCAACCTCCGGATCAACAGGTGCCGATCATCCCGAGCGACCACTTCTGGCCGACCAATGAAAGTGTGCTCGCCTGGCTGGAGCGGTATCGGCCGGATGCGATCATCGCCCACGCAGCCAATCTTCCTGCGGCGATCGCGGCTTATAATGCGCGCACAGGGTACGATGTCGGCATCGCTCACTTGGCTTTGCCGGCGGAGCACGAGTGCGCCGGCGTGGACTTGCGCCTTGTGGATGTGGGCCGCACGGCCATCTCCATTTTGGCACGAGAGCTTAATCTTAACCACTTCGGGCTGCCCGCTTTCCCGGAGGTCTGTCTGGTGGGTGGTGTCTGGCAAGAAGGCCCGCACATCCGCCCCCGTTCCCCCGTGTAGGGCGGGGTCGCCGAACCCCGCCGTCCGTCTTCGCGGTCCCCCGTCGCCGTCACCCCGCCGGCCTCCTTCGCCGCCGCCCCCTTTCGCCTTCCCCTTTTACCGACGATCCAATCTGCGCGGCTGCGGCACAGCGAGGTTTGCGAGGCGGCGGGGGCTGCGTGCGCGCGCCCGGAGCATTGCGGGCGGACTTGGCGCGAGACCGACACCCATCGGAACAGTATTTCACCTCGTCCCACACTTTTTCCCACTTCTTGCGCCAGACGAAAGGACGCCCGCAGACCACACAGTCTTTCGCCGGCAGGTCGGATTTCTTTCTCATTTTGGCCATGGTCGTTCGTTCCCCCTTTTCTCAAAACAGCCCCGCCTGCGTGCCCGCCCCGCCCGCCTCGGCCGCGGCTCCGTGGCCCGGTGGCGGCGGTGCCCCGCCGCCCGCGCGGATCGCATCCGCCCGCGCCCGGATCGCGGCGCGGTCCGCCGGGCCCTGGCGCGCGAGGTTTTTAACCTGCAAAGCCATGCGCGGATTTGCCGCCAGCACCCGCTCGTGCCGCGCCAGAAAATCCCAATACAGGGTGGTGAACGGGCACGCGTTCTCCCCGGTCGATTTCGCCGGATCGAAGCGGCAGCCCGCGCAGTAGTTGCTCATCCGCTGGATGTATTTGCCCGTCGCCGCATAGGGCTTCGAGGCCATGATCCCGCCATCGCCATACTGCGACATGCCGAGCGTGTTGGGCAGCTCCACCCACTCCACCGCATCCACGTAAACCGCCAGATACCACTCGTGCGTCCGGCGCGGCTGCACGCCCAGCAGCAGCGAGTAGAGCCCCGTCACCATCAGCCGCTGGATGTGGTGCGCGTAACCATGCTTCAACGTCTGCCCGATCGCGTCACGCAGGCACGCCATCTCCGTCTCCCCCGTCCAGTAAAACGCCGGCAGCGGCTCGGTCGCCCGCAACGCGTTTTTCTCCACGTAATCCGGCATGAAGTGCCAATAAATGCCGCGTACGTATTCGCGCCAGCCGAGGATCTGGCGGATAAACCCCTCCGCGCTCGCCAGCGACACCCGCCCGGCGCGATACGCCCGCTCCGCCGCCGCCACCACCTCGCGCGGATCGAGCAGCTTCAGGTTCATCGCCGACGCCAGCCGCGAATGGTAAAGCCACGGCTCGCGCGTCCACATCGCATCCTGGTATTGCCCGAAATCCGCCAGCCGGTGCGCGATAAAATCCTCCAGCGCCCGCCGCGCGTCCGCCGGCGTCACCGGCCAGTCAAACTCCGCCAACTCGCCCGGGTGCGCCGCGAAACGTTTCGCCACCAAGGCCAGCACCGCGCGCGTCGCCGCGTCGGGAGCGAAGGCCACCGGCGCCGGCACGCCCTTCGGCCCGCCCTTGGGGAAACTGCCGCGGTTGTCGTGATCGTAGTTCCACTGCCCGCCCTCCGCCTCGCCCGCCGCGTCGAGCAACACCCCGTGCCGTCGCCTCAGCTCGCGGTAAAAATACTCCAGCCGCAGTTGTTTCCGCCCCAGCGTGTGTTCCTTAAAATCCGCGATGCTCGCGAAAAAATGCCGGTCCACCCGCACCTCCAGCGGCAGCCCCAGCCGCACCGCCGCCGCCTCCAGCGCCCGCCACACCCGCCAGTCGCCCGGCTCGGTCAACACCAGCCGCTCCGGGCGCGAACGCCCCGCCGCCCGCGCCAGTTCCCCCGCCAGCGTGCCGGAGTTCCCCGGCTCATCGAGCTCGACGTAATGCACCGTTTTGCCCTCCGCCCGCCGCGCGTCGCGGTAGTGGCGCATCGCCGCCAGAAAGACCGCGATGCGCGGCTTGCCCGACCACACGTGTTCCGATTCCTCCGCCACCTCCGCCATCCACAGCGCGTCGCGCGCCGCGTCGAACCCCTCCAACGCCGACGCATCCGCGTTCAACTGGTCCCCCAGCACCAGGACCAGATTCCGCACCGGCGCCCCCGCCCCCGCCCCTTCCGTCTCCTGCGTGTTCATTCTTTTTCCGCCTCCATTTGGATGCCCGCCTTGCCCGCCGCCTCCGCCTCGCCCGCCCCGCCCGCCGCACCCGTCGCGCCGCGCAGCGCCTTGAACGCCGCCAGCGCCTCCGCCCGCGCCTCGGCGTGATCCACGATGGGCCGCGGATACGTGGTCCCCAGCTCCACCCGCGCATACTCCAGCACCCCGGCCGTCGCGGTCCACGGCGCGTGCAAAAACTTGTCCGGCAACTTCGCCAGCTCCGGCACCCAGCGCCGCACGTAGCGCCCCGCGCCGTCGAATTTCTCGCCCTGAGTCACCGGCGCGAAGATCCGGAAATACGGCGCCGCGTCCGCCCCGCAGCCCGCGCTCCACTGCCAGCCGAGCGTGTTGCTCGCCAGGTCGGCGTCGACCAGCGTGTCCCAAAACCACGCCGCGCCCTGCTGCCACTGCAGCCGCAGGTGTTTCACCAAAAACGACGCCACCACCATGCGCACCCGGTTGTGCATCCAGCCCGTCGCCCAGAGCTGGCGCAGCCCCGCGTCCACGATTGGGTAACCCGTCCGCCCGCGCCGCCAGGCGAGCAGTTTCGCCCCGTCCGCATCCTCCGCCCACGGGAACCGCTCGAAGTCCTCGCGCAGCGGCCGCTCCGGCGTGTGCGGGTAGTGGAAAAGCAGGTGATAGGCGAACTCCCGCCACCCGATCTCGCTCAGAAACACCCGCGCCCCGTTGCTGGCCGGGTCCGTCCCCGCCGCCTTCCCCAGCGCGCGCACCGCCGCCGCGATCTGGCGCGGCCCGATCTCGCCCCAGTGCAAATGGGGCGACAACGCCGACGTGCCCTCGATGTCGGGCAAGTTGCGCTGCTCATCGTAGCGGTGGACCACGTCCGCCTTTAAAAACCGCTTCAACCGCGCCTGCGCCCCCGCCTCGCCCGGCGTCCACACCGGCGCGAACCCCGCGTCCCACGGGATGGCGGGCAACAAGCCCAACTCCGCCAAAGCCACCTCCGCGCTCCCCACTCCGCTCCCGTCCGCCGCCGCCGGAATCGCCCCCGCGTCGCTCTTCACCACCTCGGGGAAACCAAGCGCCAGGCAATGCCGCCAGTAGGGCGTGAACACCTGGAACGGCCGCCCCTGCTTGTTCTGGATCGTGTGCGGCTCGAAGAGCAGCGCGCTGTTGAAACTCTTCGCCTCGATGCCCTCCGCCGCGAAGCGCGTCTTGATGCCCGCGTCCCGCTCGCGCACCGCCGGCTCGTAGCGCCGGTTCCAATACACCGCGCCCGCGCCCGTCTCCGCGATCAGCCGGCGCAGCGCCGCCTCCGAGTCGCCGCGCGCCAGCCGCAGCCGCGAGCCGCGCCGCCGCAGGTCGGCGTCGAGCGCCGCGAGCGAGTGGTGCAGCCACCACTTCGACGCCCCGCCCGGCGTCCAGCGCCCCTCGCCCGCCTCGTCATAAATAAACACCGGCACCACCGCCGCGCCGCGCCCGAGCGCCGCCGCCAGCGCCGCATTATCCGCCAGACGCAAATCCTTGCGAAACCAGAGCAAAGCGGGACGGGCGGAGGGCGGGGAAGCGGAAGCCGGCGGAGCGGAGGGCGGCGAGACGTAGAGCGGAGAGACGGACACGTGGCGAACGAGCGGCCAGGCCCCGGCTTTGCAAGTCGCCGATGAGGCTTTTTCAAGCCCCTCAAATTCCCCTCGCGCGGCACCCGCTCCCCCGCAATCTGCCGCGCATGAGTATGACATGGCTCGCCCGGGCCTACCCCGACACCTCCTGGGCGCACCTCACCACCCTCGACTTTGCCTCCGCGGCCGTCCGCCCCGGCGCATTCGCCCTCCTGCCCGTCCACGGCCACGGCGACCACGGCATGGGGCTGCCCATCGACGCCGAGGAGGCCCTCGCCTCCGTGCTCTTGGCCGACGCCTGCGCCGAGGCCGCCGCCTGCCCCGCGTGCGCGCCCTGCGTGCTGCCGCCCCTGCGCTTCGGCCCCGCCCCCCTGCCCTCCGCCACCTGGTTTGGCCTTCCGACCGACACCGCGCGCGACCTCGTGCTGGAACTCGCCCAGGGCGTGCGTTTCGCGGGCTTCACCAAGCTCCTCATTTTCTCCACCAGCCCCTGGCACCGCGAGTGGCTCGATGCCGCCGCGCGCGACGTGCGGGTGGAGACCGGCCTCTCCGTCTACCGCATCCACCTGGCCTCCCTCGGGCTCGATTTCCACCCCGGCGCCTCCCAATCCCTCCGCCTCGGCACCCAGGCGCTGGCGGCGGGTTTGATGGAGTTTTGCCCGGTCGAGTCTCACCCCCAGGAATCTTCCGACGAGGGGTTCCGCCCCGGCCGCTGGGACCACGCGCCCCCGCTCCCCGCCGGGGCCATCAGCCAGCCCCGCGCCATCGCCGCCGCCCTCGTGCGCAGGCAAGCCGCCGAACGCCTCGCCCGCCTGCTCGTCGAGACCGCCGCCCACGGACGCGGCGCGGTGCCTCGCCTCGCCCCGCCCGCCGCCCCCGCCCACTGCCCGCCCCCCCTCCGCGCCCCGGCCGAGCCCGCCCCGCTCTGGCGTCCCTATGGATCGCGCTACCTCGGCTCCCTGCACCGCGAGGCCCTGCGCGCCGCGTCCCGGCGCCCCGGCGCCCTCGTCATTCTGCCCACCGGCGCCATCGAGCAACACGGCCCGCACCTGCCCGTCGGGGTGGATGCCCTGATCGGCCAGGGTTTGCTCGTCCGCACCCTCGCGCTCACCCCCGCCTACCTGCCGGTCTACATCGCCCCGCCCCTCCTGGTGGGCAAGAGCAACGAACACGCCGACTGGCCCGGCACTCTCTCGCTCTCCGCCCGCACCTTCGCCGCCCTCGTCCGCGCCCAGGTCGAGCAGCTGCACCGGCTCGGTTTCCACCGTATCGCGATTTTCAATACCCATGGCGGCAACAGCGCCGTGCTCGTGCCCCTCGTCCGCGAATTGCAAACCGCCCTGCCCGGCCTGCGCCTCGGCATGCTGCAAAGCGCCTTCAAGCCCGCCCAGAGCCCGCAGGAGGCCGCCTACGGTTTTCACGCCGGCGAGTGGGAAACCTCCCTCATGCTCGCGCTCGCGCCTTCGCTGGTGCGCCGCGCCCGCGCGATCTGCCACTACCCGGCCCAGCTCGACGACGCCGGCGAACTCCGCCCCGAAGGCGCCGCGCTCACCCTCGCCTGGACCACCCGCGACATCGCCCCGCAGGGCGTGATGGGCGACGCCACCCTCGCCACCCCCGCGCAGGGCGAGGCCTGGGCCGCCGGCTCCGCCGCCTCGCTGGCCGAGCGCATCGCCCACCTCGCCCGCGCCTGAGCCGCCCGGCTACTCCTTCGCCCCCCGCGCCGCCCGTATGCCCGCGCGATGTCGTTTCTCCGCCACCTGCTTCAGTTTCTGCCGCCGGCTCTTCGGCCGCGCCTTGCGACGCGCCTTCTCCACCGTCGCCCGCCGCGCCGCCTCCGCCGCGCGCAACCGTTCCTCCAGTTTCTCGCAAAACCGCTCCCACGCCCGCTCCCGGTTCACCGCCTGGCTGCGCTCCTCCTGGCACCGCACCTCCACCCCGGTCGGCTCGTGGCGCAGCACCACGGTGGACGACGTTTTGTTGATCTTCTGCCCGCCCGCGCCCGAACCGCGCGTGAACGTCTCCCCCACGTCGCCGGGCATGATGCCCAACGCGTCCAAACGTTCGCGGATTTGTGGTGGTAAATCCATGGTCGGCTAATTTTCGTCACCCAACGCAACCTTAGCCCCCCTCGCGAGTCCCAAATCCGCTTTCCCGCCCATGCTCAACGGTCCCACCTGGTCAGAGAAAATCCGCGTCGAAATCGCCCGCGCCGTCATCGGCCAGGGCGAGGTCGTCGATCGCCTCCTCATCGCCTTGCTCGCCAACGGCCACGTCCTCCTCGAGGGCATGCCCGGCCTCGCCAAAACCCTGCTCGTCAAATCCCTCGGCACCGCCCTCGGCGTCCAGTGCGAGCGCGTCCAGTTCACCCCCGACCTGCTCCCGAGCGACATCGTCGGCACCATGATTTTCTCCCCCAAGGACGGCGCCTTCGCCCCGCACCGCGGCCCCATTTTCGCCAACCTCGTCCTCGCCGATGAGATCAACCGCGCCCCCGCCAAGGTCCAGTCCGCCCTCCTCGAGGCCATGCAGGAGCGCCAGGTCACCCTCGGCGGCCAGACCCACCCGCTGCCGAGGCCGTTCTTCGTCATGGCCACCCAAAACCCCGTCGAGCAGGAGGGCACCTACCCGCTCCCCGAGGCCCAGACCGACCGCTTCCTTTTCAAACTCCTCGTCGACTACCCCAGCCTCGCCGACGAGACCGCCATGATGACCCGCTGGGGCCAGGTCACCAAGGCCCCCGCCCTGCATGCCGTCTCCAGCGGCGAGGAACTCCTGCAACTGCGCGCCGCCGTCGACGCCGTCCACGTCGCCCCCGCCGTGCAGGGCTACATCCTCGCCCTCGTCCGCGCCACCCGCGACCTCGCCAAACCCGTCGCCGGCCGCGCCCGCCACGTCTCCTACGGCGCCTCCCCCCGCGCCTCGCTCGCCCTCTACCAATCGTCCAAGGCCCTCGCCTGGTTGCGCGGCCAGGACTTCGTCGCCCCCTCGCTCGTCCAGGATCTCGCGCCCGACGTCCTCCGCCACCGCATCGGCCTCACCTACGAGGCCGAGGCCGAGAACCTCACCACCGACACCATCGTCGCCCAGGTCATCGCCCAGACGCCCATGCCCGCCGGCGCCAAGTGACCGCCCCCGCGCGCGGCGTCCGGAGCCCCGTCATGCCCCTCCCGATCCAGCTCCCGCCCGA
>JBBRHC010000165.1:0-8127 GCA_038223295.1 Opitutales bacterium | reverse complement strand
TACACCGAGCACGTGCTCCCGATGATCCCCGCCGGCAAGACGGTGAAGGAAATGATCCTCAAGTAAGCGCCCCCGCTCGGCTTACCCAACCAACCACTCCCCCTCGCAAAACCCCGCGCCCAACCCGGCGCGGGGTTTTTGCGCCATAAACGCATAAAGCCGGTAGACGCGCGTTCCCCTCAATGCGCCAGCTTCCGCTCGGCTAGCCCGTCAGCGCCACGAACCCGCCGCTCAGAACCAGCCCTTCTTCCCCGTCACGTAGGTGGCGACGAATTCCTCATCCGATTTTGTGAGATAAAGGATGCCCTCGATCAGGCCAATAACTCCCATCGCGAACGCGCCAAAACCCACGGTAAGCACCGTGACCAGAAGCATGATCAAACCCTCCTTGTTATAGCCGAGGACGAATTTATGAATGCCCAAATAGCCAAGTAAAATGCCAAGAATGGCAGCGATTATTTTTTTATCTGCGCCGGGAAGAGTGCTCATGAATGGAGGAGGATAACGTGATGCCAGGCGAACGTGGGCGGGGCGATATTCGGTGTCGAAATGAATTAACGCTAGCGATTTACCCATACGATCCAGGCGCCGAGGTGCAACGCCACCGCGCCCCACGCGCTAAACCAAAACCCCGCGTGCCGGGTTTTGTGCCGCAGCACCCCCATCGCCAGCAGAGTCCCCACCCCGCCGCTCGCCAGCGTGCCAAGATGCAGCGTGCGCTCCCGCACCCGCTTGCCCGAGCCGCGGCGCGCGAGCGCCTTGTCCCACGCAAAACCGCCGAAGCACACGAGATTGGCCATCGGATAAACCAGGGCCGCCACCTGCCAGTCCGCGATCGTCACGGCGCCTCCCCCTCGCGCGCCCCCGGCGCGCCGGACCCGCCCCCACGACTCGCCAAAATCGCCTCGATGCGATCCATGATCGTCTCAAACCGCGCCACCGTCGCCCGATACGGCGCGGCCGTCGCCAGGTCCACGCCCGCGTCCCGCACCAGTTGATACGGGTGCCGGGAGCCACCCGCCCGCAGCACGCCCAGGTAGGTCTCCACCGCCCCCGCCTCGCCGCCCAGGATGCGGTCGGCGAAGAGGTTCGCCGCCGCCATCGAGGTGGCGTATTGGTAAACGTAATACGAGTTGTAGAAGTGCGGGATGTAGGCCCACTCCACTCGGTACGCCTCGTCGATCTTCAGCACGCCCTCGGCGTCGCCATGGTGACGCCGCAGCAGATCGCCGTAGATTTTCGTGAACGCCTCCCCGCCCGGCGCCTCGCCCGCCTCCACCGCGCGGTGCGTCGCCAGCTCGAACTCGGCGAACATCGCCTGCCGGAAAAACGTGCCGCGCATGCCCTCCAGCGCCGTGCCGAGGTAGTAGAGGCGCTCGTCGTCGGTTTTCGCCTCCTTCAGCATGTGCTCCAGCAGCAACACCTCGTTCACCACCGAGGCGATCTCCGCGGTGAAGATCGGGTAGTCCGCCATCGGATACGGCTGCGCCGCGTTGGCCAACACCGAGTGCATCGCGTGCCCCCACTCGTGCGCCAGCGTGGTCAGCGACTCGTAGTCGTCCTGGTGGTTGAGCAACACATACGGCGGCAGCTCGTAGGCGTAGCCCGCCATGTAGGCGCCCGACTGTTTGCCCTCGCGCGGGTAGACATGCATCCAGCGCCCCGCCAGCCCTTCGGACAAGGCCTTCGTATACTCCATCCCCAGCGGACGGGTCGCCTCGATGGTCAGCCGCTTCGACTCCGCCAGCGGGAAGGTTTTGTCCAAGGCCACCAGCGGCGGATAAATATCGTGGTAGCGCGGCTCCGCCACCCCGAGCATACGCGCCCGCAGCCGGAAATACCGGTGCAGCGAGGGCAGCGCCGCATTCACCTCGTCGATCAGCGTGGTGTAGACGGCGGCGGGCACGTCATCGCCCGCCAGCTCGGCCGTCAACGAGTCGGCGTATTTGCGCGCCCTCGCCGCGAACACATCCCCCACCAGATGCGCGTGGAGCGCCGTGCCGCAGGTGCGGGCAAAGGTCTGGTGCGCGCCCCAAAACGCGTCGAACACCTTCTTGCGATCCTCGCGGTTCGCGACCGCGCGATACTGCGTGTACCCCGACGCATCCAGCCGCGCCTGGGTGCCGTCGCTCAGAGTGACCGTCGGCCAGGGCAAATCGGCGTTGGTGAGGATATTGTAGATGTCGCTCGGCGCGCCCGCCAGCGGCCCCACCGCCGCGAGCACGTTTTCCGCCTCCGCGCCGAGGATATGCGGACGCTGGCGCAGCGTGTTCTCCAACTGGAACCGATACACCGCCAGCCCCGGCTCCGCCGCCAAGGCCGCCGCGATTTTTTCGTCGCCCAGCGCGAGGATCTCCGGGCTCGTCCAACTCACCGCCTGCGAAAAATCCGCGCCCAGTTGCGCCACTTTCTGGCTGCGCTCCTGCCCCGCCGCCTCGCGCGTGTCCTCATCGGCCTTGAGGTTCGCGTAGAGTGAGAGCCGCGCGAAGCGCAGCCCCGTCGCGCTCTGCCGCTCCAGCGCCTCGCGCAAAACCGCCGGCCCCTCGGCCAGCCGCCCGCGATACTTTTCCAGCTCCGGCAACTCCGCCGCCAGCGCCGCGCGCGCCGCCTCCCACGCCTCGTCGTCCGGGAAAATCGGCGACAAATCCCACACATCCGCCGCCGTCGCCCGGGACGGCACGCCCGCACCAGCGCCCTCGCCGCCGCCGGGCGCATCGTCCGCGCGCATCACCGCAGGCAGGACCAACAACGCCGGCACCAGCAAACGGGATAAACGCATGCGCCCACGACACACACCCGCCGCGCGCCGCCAAGCGGGCACTTGCCCCGCGCCCGCCACGCCGCCCATATCGCCGCCATGTCGTCCCCGCCCGCCGTCCCCGCCTCGCCCGTCCGCACTTGGTTCCCCACCCAGATCTACTGCACGCCGCTGGCCCCCGCCGGCCTCGCGCGCTTCAACACCGAGCTCGCCGCCGAGTGCCGCCAGCTCCGCGACTACGACGACGAGGGCCGCGAATGGTCCGCCCAAAACTACCCCGGCGGCTACACCAGCTACGCTTCGATGAATGCCCTCCACCAGTTCTCCAGCACCTTCGGGGGCCTCGAAAAAAAGATCGGCAAACACGTGCGCGCCTTCGCCAAGACCCTCGACCTGGATCTGCGCGGCCGCGAGGTCCGCATGACCGATTGCTGGGTCAACATCATGCCTGAGACCGCCGCGCACTCGATGCACCTGCACCCCAACAGCTTCATCAGCGGCACATACTACGTCGTCACCCCGCGCGGCTGCCCCGGCCTGAAATTCGAGGACCCGCGCCTCGCCTCGCTCATGGCCGCGCCGCCCAAACTCTCCGCCGCGCGCGACGAAAATCGCCTCCACACCACCTACCCCGCCGAGGCCGGCAACGTGATCCTCTTCGAGAGCTGGCTGCGCCACGAGGTCGCCCAGAATCGAACCCCGGAGGAGCGCATCAGCATCAGTTTTAACTACGCCTGGTACTGAGTTTTCTCCCTTTGGGAAAACGTGCCAGACCGCCGTTTTCCTTGGCTGCCCGACATGGATTCGAACCATGACTAGGTGAGTCAAAGTCACCGGTGCTGCCATTACACCATCAGGCAAGGAAGGAACGGGGAAAGTGGGCGACCTCCCCCCATGGTCAAGGCCCGAGATAAGGAGTTTTCCGTCTCCGCCCCGCAGCGCCGCGCCAGTCCGGACGGACACCACGCTGCGCCTCACTCCACGCGCACCACGTAGCCGCGCAGGTATTCGCTCTCCGGCATGGTTACCAGCACCGGGTGATCGGCCGGTTGATGGCAAAACTCCACCACCTGCACCTTGCGCTTCGCATCCGCCGCCGCGTCGGCCAACACGCCCCGCAGCTCCGCGTCTTGCATGTGGTGCGAGCAGGTGTAGGTAGCGAGTAACCCGCCCGGCGCGAGCGCCTTCATCGCACGCAGGTTCAGTTCCTTGTAGCCGCGGAGGGCCCCATCGAGCGCGCTCTTCGACTTCGCGAAGGGCGGCGGATCGAGCACGATGAGATCCCAGGTCTCGTCATGCCGCGCGCCGAAATAGTCGAAAACGTTCACGCTCTCGAACTCCGCCTTCACCCCGTTGCGCTCCGCATTGCGCTTCGCCTGGCTGATCGCGTCGAACGCGCTGTCCAGGCCCTTCACCACCGCCGCGCCCGCGCGAGCCGCATGCAGCGCGAAAGAGCCCTGGTTGCAAAAAGCATCGAGCACGCGCCGGCCCTTCGCGTGTTTCGCCACCGCCGCATGTTGCTCGCGTTGATCCAGATAAAATCCGGTCTTCTGGCCGTTCTGCAAATCCAGCCAATAATCGAAGCCATCGATCACGTGCCAGCGCGGCTCCCACACCTTGCCACTTCGTGTGCTCACCCCCGAGGGCAGCCCCTCAAGCCGGCGAATCGAGGCGTCGTTGCGCAGGATAATCTCCGCCGCACCGGTCAACTCCGCCAGCGCCTCCACCAACACGTCCCCCCGCCGATCCATCGCCAGGGTCTGAATTTGCACCACGAGCGTGTCGCCGAACTGATCCACCACCACGCCGGGTAAATCATCCGACTCCGACCACACCAGCCGACGATTCGCCCCGCTCACCAGTCCGCCGCGCCGCGCGATGGCCCGGTCCAACGCCGCGCGGATGAAAGCCGCGTCCAGCACCACACGGTCCCGGCTCAGCCGACGCCACACGATCTGCGATTTCGAGTTATAGATGCCGCTGCCGGCAAAGCGGCCCGTGCGGTCCCGCAACTCGATCACCTCGCCATCGTGCGCCGCCGGAGCGAGTTCCTCCACTTCGTTGGCGAAAACCCAAGGGTGTCCGGCCAGCACGCGGGCGCGGGCGTTAGCTTTTAATTTGAGGGATGCATCGGCCATAGCCGCTCACTCTCAGACTGCCAACCCCGTTCACGAAAGCCCAAAACCGGCCACAAGCACACGTTACCATCACGGCACCGCGTAGATCGACCTTCTTTACTCCTTGGGCTCGTGTCCCCGATGGAATCCACGCTCATCCTCAAAGCCCTCCGGCGCGCGCCAGAGCGCCCCCGCCAAAACAGCAAGACCGACCGTGTAAACAAGACCAATGATGATAAAGGTAAGGGACATAACGAGGAGGGGGTTTAGGGTGAACAGCTAAGCTACCAATGACTGGTACACTAATTGCTTGTTGTTATACTGAAATCACTTTTGCCCCACGCGCCATCGCGCAATCCGTTACGCAATCGTCAAAATCCCCTAAACCCGGGTGTTTAACCCTAGTCCACCATCCCTGATTTCAACTAAGCTGCGCTCTCATCCCGGCATCCAAATCCTGATCGGACTTGTATCAACCCCCCGCAACCCGCAAGGGTCCCTCGCCACCTATAAACCGATTTTCATCGCGGCCCGTCGCCCCCCAGTCCCGCCCGCTATCCACCGCGAATCGCCATCTCCAGCGGCGATCTATCACCGTCACCCGCTCGTCACCTCCGACCCGCGCGCACCCGCCGATTCGCCCTTGCCACCGCCCGCGCGCGCCGCGCAGGCTCACCGTTTTTCCAAAATACCCGCAGCCGTACGCACTAGCGCCCTCGTCACGAAAATGAACCAAAACATCCGCAACATCGCCATCATCGCCCACGTTGACCATGGCAAGACGACCCTCGTCGACAAGCTCCTCCAAGAGGGCGGCGTCTATCGCGCCAATCAAGCCGTCGAGGTCCGCGCCATGGACTCCATGGACCTCGAAAAGGAAAAGGGCATCACGATCAAGGCCAAGAACACCTCCGTTCACTGGCAGGGTAAGATCGTCAACATCCTCGATACCCCCGGCCACGCCGACTTCGGCGGCGAAGTCGAGCGCGCCATGCGCATGGTCGACGGCGTGCTCCTCCTCGTGGACGCCTACGACGGCCCCCAGGCCCAGACCCGTTTCGTGCTTCGCAAAGCCCTCGCCCTCGGCCTCAAGGTCGTGATCGTCATCAACAAAATCGACCGCGAGAACGCCGATCCGGTCAAAATGTATGACAAGGTCCTTGAACTCCTCATGGAGCTCAACGCCACCGAGGAGCAGTTCGACGCCCCCGTCGTATACGGCTCTGGTCGTGATGGTTACATGATGCTTAAGCTGGGTCAGGAAAAGAAGAACATGACCCCGCTCTTCCAGACCATCATCGACCACGTGCCTCCGCCCTTCGCCAAGCCCGACGACGCGTTCCACATGCTCGTATCTAACATCGACTGGAGCGACTACGTGGGCCGTATCGCGGTCGGCAAGATCCTTGGCGGCTCGGTGAAGGTCGGCGATACCATCTTCGTCCTCCGCCACTCCGAAGAGGGCAAAAAGGTACGCGCCAAGGTCACCAAAATCTTCGAGTTCACCGGCCTCGGTCAGCGCGAAGTCGATGCCGCCCACGCCGGCAACATCGTCGGCATCTCCGGCTTTGAAGACGTCGATATCGGCGACACCCTCGACAGCCGCGACAACGCCCACCCGTTGCCCTTCACCCAGATAGACCCGCCCACGCTGGAGATGCAGTTCCCCGTCAACGACGCCCCGCTCGTCGGCAAAGAGGGCAAGCTCGTCACCTCGCGCCAGTTGCGCGAGCGCCTCTTCCGCGAGCTCAAGACCAACGTTTCCATCTACATCGACGACGCCGACCGCGCCGGAGTGTTCAACGTCAAGGCCCGCGGCTCCATGCAGGTCGCCGTCCTCGTCGAGACCATGCGGCGCGAGGGCTACGAACTCCTCGTCTCCCGCCCCACGGTGATCGAAAAAGTCGTCGATGGCCACCGCCACGAGCCCTACGAGACCGTCTGGATCGAAGTGCCCGACGAGTGCGTCGGCTCCATCATGCAGAATCTGGCCAACCGCAAGGGCCAGCTAACCAACATGGAGAAGCTTTCGCACTCCACCATGATCGAGGCCACCATCACCACCCGTGGTCTCATCGGCCTCGAAATCGATGTCATCAACGCCTCCTCCGGCCGCGGCGTCACGTCCCATCTCTTCAAGGAATACGGCCCCTACGCCGGCGAGGTGCTCACCCGCATGACGGGCGTCATCACCGCCACCGAGGCCGGCGAAACCACGACCTACGCCCTTTTGATGGTGCAGGAACGCGGCAAGCTCTTCATCGGGCCCGGCGAGCAGGTTTACGAAGGCATGATCGTCGGCGAAAATCCGCGCAACGAAGACATCTCCTGTAACGCGGTCCGCGAAAAGGCCCTCACGAACTTCCGTTCCCAGGGTTCCGGTGTCGCCACCGGCCTCATCCCCGCCGCCAAGATGTCGCTCGAGCGCGCCATCGAATACATCGCCTCCGACGAGCTGCTCGAAGTCACCCCGAAGAATCTCCGCCTGCGCAAGCGCATCCTGAACAGCGGCCTGCGCATCAAGGCCGCCAAGTCCGGCAAATAGGCCCGCCCTCGGTCGGCGCCGCCTCGGCTCCAGTCACCCGCACTCGCAAAGCCGCGTCCCTCCCCGGGACGCGGCTTTTTCCTGCCCTCCGTAGTAGGGCCGGGTCGCCGCACCCCGCCGTGTTTGGATGCCTATATCCGACAACGCGCCACCGACTTCCCGCTACCGACGTCGCGCAACCCACAACGCGACCCCGGACGGCGGGATACGGCGATCCCGCCCTACACCCCACCACCATCACCGCCACCACCGCCGCGTCTCCCACCGGCCCCTCCGCCGACGCCTCAGCGCAACCCGCACGCCCGCCGCGCTCGCTCGACGATCGGCAGCGCCACCGCGCGCGCCCGCGCCGCGCCGTCGCGCAGCACCGCCTCCACATGGCCGGGATCGGCCGCCAGCTCCGCGCGCCGCGCCCGCGCCGCCGCGAAATGCGTCCACACCTGCTCGAACAGGATTTTCTTCAAATCGCCATAACCCATCCCGCCCGCCCGCAGCTTCTCCTCCGTATCGCGCGCCAGCTCGACCGACGCCACGACCTTTAACAGGCGGATGGCGATATTCTGGTCGGCGTCGGGCTTGGGCTCGGCCGGCGTGCGCGAATCCATCGGTATGCCCATGATTTTTTTGCGCGTCGCCTTCTCGTCGCCGAAGAGCTCAAGCGTGTTGCCATAGCTCTTGCTCATCTTTTGGCCATCCAGGCCCGGCAC
>JBBRHC010000164.1:0-8133 GCA_038223295.1 Opitutales bacterium | reverse complement strand
TCAGCTCCGGCCCAGCTCAGGCTCTTTTTGCGCCTATTGTGCCTTTTGTGGCCAATCTCAGCGCAAGGTAACCAGCGCCCCTCCAAAAAACTCCGTCCTCCGCCCCTGCCTCAAACAAACGCCGCCCCGCCTCATCGCCCCGCCCCCCAGCGCTCGCGCAACACCGCGCGAATCGCGGGGCTTTGCACGCGATAGTCCGCGCGCCTCGCCTCGCCCGGAAACCATTTCCACAAAAACGCCCCCGCCAGCCCCGGGTCCGAGTTCACCGCCACCAAGGCACGATCCAGGCACAGCGTTTGCACCGCCTCCGCCCCCGGCTCGCGTTGCCCGCTCACCCACGGCTCGCGCGCGGCCTGCAACGATTCGTCGTAGCCGAGTTCCATGAATACCACCCGGCGATTTTGCGTCCGCGCATAGTCCGCCAGCTCGCCGCGCAGCCGCCGCCAGGAGGCGTCGAGTTCCTCCGCCGCCGGAGCGTCCGTGTGCGCCACCAGCGGGAAGTAGGCCGAGATCCCGATCGCGTCCAACGCGTCCCAAAACGGCACCGCGCGGTAGTCCGGCCAGTTCGCCCCGTACGTCAGCGGCGCATTCGTCTCGGCCCGCACCGCGCGGATGATCGCGCGCCACTCCGCCTCGTGGCCCGGCACCGTGCGGTCGAGCTCCGACCCCACCGAGAACCCATCCGCGTCGCGGCACATGCGCGCGAGCGTCGTGATCCACGCCTGATAACTCGTGAAAAACTCCGCCCACTCCGCCTCGGTCGTGAACGCGATTTCCCCCCGCCAGCGCCACCCCGCCCGCCACCCCGCGACGTGCGGCACGATCGCGATCTTCAAGCCCAGCGCATGGGCCTCGCGGATGGGCCGGCTCAGCCAGACCGGCGTCTCCCCGTCCTCCCCCCCGCGCCCGAACGACACCTTCCCCGTGCGCTCGATCCGCCCATAGGGATGGATTTGCACCCAGTTCGCCCCCAAAGCCTTCACCTCCGCCAGCGCCGCCACCATCGCGTCCGATCCCCACTCATGCCCCCAGGTCTGGCACGAGATCACCACCCCCCGGATCGACGGCTCCACCCCCGTCGACCCCGCCACCATCGCGACCGCCACCGGCGTCGCCGCCTCCGCCCCCCGCCCATCCACCCCACCCAGCCCCAAGCCCAGCGCCAGGCCAACCAGCCCGCGCCCGATCCCGGCGCGCAGAAAAACGAGAAGTAAACGGTGCATGATTAAAACCAACTCAGACGCGCCCCCCGCTGGCAAGTTTCCCACCCGCACTTCGCCCCCCCGCGCCCTCCCCGCCCCCCGCCGCCACGCCATGCCACGTCTTCTGCCCGCGCCGCTTCGCCACTCGCTTGCGCGCCCGACTTTTCCCCATTTAACTCCACCCATGAAACGCCCTTTCCCTTCCTCGCTCCGATTCCTGCTCGTCGGCGCGGTCGTCATACTCGCCATCCCCGCCGTTCGTTCCGTGCTCGCCGCCGATCCCGAACCCGCCCAGTCCGCCACCACGTCCGCCGCCTCCCCGTTCACCGACCGCCTGCTGCGCGACGAGGTCCTCTGGGGCGACGGCAAGGCCGAATACGCCATCTTCGACGCCACCGAGCGCCGCTACTCCGTCGCGCGCCCCACCGAGGTCCGCCACATCCTGGTGCGCGAGTCCTTCACCGCCGCCGAGCCGGTCAAAGCCGACGACTGGCGCGCCCCCGGCACCTACCCCGTGATCAAGCTCAACCAGATCATCACCATCCCCACCGGCACCTACCGCTATGACCTCGGCCACTCCTCCTTCTGGCGCGCCGACACCGGTGACCTCCTCAAATTCGCCCTTACCAGCAACGATTCGTGCGGCCTCTCCTATAAGCAGGGCAACCTCGATGCCGGGCCGCGCTGGCGCTACCGAGCCTTCTCCTACTGGCAAGGTATGAGCGAGACCGATACCCGCGCCACCCCGCCCCCCGGTGCTCTCTTCTATAACGAACTCCCCTTCAAGCTCCGCCTGCTCGACTGGGGCCGGGTCGAACGCTTCACCGCCCCCCTCATGCCCGGCATCATCGGCTCCAAGACCGACGCCCTCGTCTGGACACCCGCCACCTTCACCGTCGCGCGCGCCGAAGGCGAGGCCGCCTGGCTTGTCACCGTGGCCCACGTCCGCGGCGAAGACCGTTTCCTCTTCGACGCCGCCTCGCCCCACGGCCTGAAGCGCTGGGATCGCTGGGACGGCACCAACCTCACCCTGCGCCACTCCATCCGTCTCCCCTACTGGGAGTTAAACCGCGTCGGCGACGAACGCTACCTCCGCCCCGGCGCGACCTACCCCTGAGATATCCGCCGCTCGTTAAAAGCCGGAGCATGCGCCGCAAAAACCCCTTAAAGCACAGTGTCACTTTTCCCTTTTTTGCGCCTTTTGCGACTTTTTGCGGCCACACCGCATTTCCATCAAAGCACCACGAACTCCACTTTGTTATAAAGACCCCACGCCCGTATCTAGCGCAAAAAGTGCCGAGTCTTACGTACTTTCTGCGCCTTTTGTGGCCATCTTCCGATTTTCTCCGCCGCCTCCTCAACTCGCCGCCACCACGACCGCCAGCGCCGGCGCGATCACTGCGTTCAACGCGCCCTGCAAATTCGCAAGCCGTTCCGCATCAGCCACCTGTCCGGCTACCGCGCTTTCGATATAAAAACTGTCGATCGCGACCTCCCGCTCCGTACCGATCCGCGCGAACGTGATATCGAAACCGTGGTCGCTGATGATCCTCGCCAGCTTGAACAAGAGCCCGATCTCGTCCCTCGCCTGCACCTCCACGATGGTGCGTTGCATCGAGAGCTCATGATAAACATCGACCGTGGGCGGGAAACTCGCGTGCGGCGACGGCCCCTTGTCCGGCGTGTAGCGGTTGCTGCGTACCTTCTTCGCCTGCGCCACGATGTCCGGATACAAATCCTTGTTCATCACCAGCGCCTCCTCCACCGTCTTGGCAAAAATCTCCTGCGCCCGCGCCGATTGTACGACGCCTCGCCCCGGCTCCACCACGTAGAAGGTATCGATCGCGATGTGGTCGTTGCGCGAGATCACCTTGGCCGACAAAATTGACAGTCCCGCCACCGAAAACGCCCCCGCCAGTTTATAAAACAGCCCGGCGCGATCCCACGTCACGATCTGCACCACCGTCAACGAGCGATTCAGGTCGTCGTGCCACTGTATCACGGGCTTCAGGCTGGCCACCGCATCCGCCTGGGTGATCGAGGTGAGCAAACGATTCACCATCTTTATATGCAGCGCGATCTCATCCGCGTCCGTATGGATAAAATAGCGTTCGGGCAACAGATGGAAATGCGCGGTGATCTCGTCGGCGCTGATGCCGGGGATCTTTTTGGCCACGAGTTCTTGATAGGTGGACTGCATGAGGGCGGTGTTCCGGTCGGCGAGTAGCGTGGCCCCGTGGGTCAATTGATCGAGCGTGGCGCGATAGAGCGTGCCGTGCAGCGTGTCTTTATAGCTGTTCCACAGGCCCGCCGCCGTGCCTCGCGCATCACAAAAAGTGTGGGCATACAGATACCGCAGCTTGTCGGCGTCGGGCACCAATTCGGCAAAGGCAATGGCGGAGGCAGGGTCATCAACATCCCGCTTTTGCCAAAACCGTGCCATGATGAGATGATTTTTGATGATGAATGTGACAATCTCCTGCTCCGTCGCATCCACCTCCATGCGCACCAGCAGCGGCCGGGCAATCTCCACCCCGAATTCCGCATGTCCCTTGATCCCTTTGGCCTTGCCAATGTCGTGCAGCAGTAAAATAAGGTAAAGCAGGGTGGGATTGGCGGTCTCGTGCAACACGTTACGGTATTTTTGCGCCACCGGATCCGCCATCGTGAACACCTGGTCCAGCTCCCGCACCGCGTTCAAGGTATGGATATCCGCCGTGTAACGGTGGTAAAACTCGTGCTGCACCAAACACGTTAACCCCTGAAATTCAGGGATAAAACGCGCCAGTACCCCGAGTTCGTGCATCAGGGCCAGCGTCCCGTAGACCGCCCCCACTTCACTCAGGATCGCCTTGAAACTCACGTTTGCATCGCGGTCCTCCGTCACCCGGCGGGTAAGCAGTGGCAACGACTCCCGAATCAGCGATTGCAGGGCGAATTCCGGCTGCGCGTTGAGCGACTGGCAGTGGCGAAACACGCGCACCAAACGCACCGGATCATCCCGAAACACCTGCGGCGTCTCCGCCATCAACTCCGCGCCCCGCAAGATAAAGCCGTCGATACGTTTGCTGCGCACGTGCCGGTGCGCGCGCACGGTGTCTCGGAAAGAGATTTTTTTATGCGCCGTGGCGTCGAGGGTCAGCGCCAGCCGGTTTTCGACCAGCTTCGAGGTGCGAAAAATCGTCTGCGCCGACCGGTAGTAATCGTGCATGAACTGCTCCACCCGCCCGAGCGTGTCCTGGTTGGTGTAGCCGATGCCGAGCGCGATGCGCGGCTGCGCCTCCAAATCGAGCAGATCGGTGGGCCGCTTGCTCTGGAAGTGCAGCTCGTTGCGCACGCGCAGCAAAAAATCATAAGCCCGTTTATAATCGCGCAGCTCATTGCGCTTTAGATAACCTTGGTCCACGAGCTCCTCCATCGAATTGATGCCGAGCTTCACCCGTGCCATCCACAACGTGTTTTGATAATCACGCAGGCTGCCCACCCCGCTTTTGATATCAGGCTCCTGCAAAAACACCGAGTCGCCGAATTTGGACCGCCGCGTGGCCTGATCCTCCAGCCGAGCGCGAATGTACCCTTTGGCATCCTCCTGTGTATAGTAACCGCGATAAGCCGCCGCGAAGCCCGCGAACAAAGGCTCCGCCCCCGCGATCAACCTCGCCTCCAGGAGCGCCGTCTTGGTTTGTATATCTTTCCTCGCCTCCGCGAAAGCATCGTCGATGGTCCGGCTCGAGTGCCCGACCTTCAAGCCGCAGTCCCATAATACATACAAAACCTCGTCGATCAGGTGTTGCTGCATGGGCTCTATCACGCCGGGCCGCAACTTCGTGGGAAAGAGGAACATGATATCGACGTCGCTCAAGGGGCTCACCTCCCCGCGCCCATAGCCACCCAGCGCCAGCAACGCGCACGCCGCCGGCATTTTCCCGTTTGCCCGCTCAAAGCCCTCTATCGCATGGGTAAACAGGTGCGATAGCATCACATCCACCATCGCCGCGCGCGCCTGAGCCACCGCCAGCCCTGATTCGCCACCATCGTGGCGCATGCGGATCATCGCGCTCTCCAGCCGCAAAAACGTCTTGCACGCCGCGAGCCGCTCGGCCCGGGGCGCGTCGGGAGTGAAATCAAGTCGTTCACGAGCATGCTTTTGGATG
This sequence comes from Opitutales bacterium, assembly GCA_038223295.1. Lineage (GTDB taxonomy): Bacteria > Verrucomicrobiota > Verrucomicrobiia > Opitutales > Opitutaceae > IMCC26134_A. The sequence continues at coordinate 2,777 of JBBRHC010000164.1, read as the reverse complement.
CGACCAATAAAAGGGGCGGTGCTGGACATGCGCAAAAAACAGGATCAATAAGGCGTTGGGACTTGCGGGGCTAAACGATGCACCCTGCAAGGAACCGCCCCCGACGCAAAGCGAGAAACGCGCCAGCCCCCAACCACTCACACCCGCAAGAGGTGGTGAACGTGAAGCCTACCGCGCTAGTGCGATTTTGTTAAAACGAAACGATCGCCGCATTTTCCGCCGAAATTGGCCACGAAAGGCTCAAACGACACACACCGAGCCGGGGTTTGTGCCTTTTGTGCCTTTTATGGCTATTTTCCGACTGTTTTCCCTATGTCGTCCAATTAACAAATTGGGGCTACGCCGCCACCACCGCACCCGCCCCCCGCACCGTCAAGCCCGCCCTCCACACCGCTGGCACAAGAGTGGTGACCGGCGCGGAGGCGAGCCCGCTCTCATTGCGCAAAATCATGCCCGTCAACAAATCCACCGCTCGCGTGCCGATCGCTGCCGCCTGCAAATCCACCCCCGCGCCTTCCGCCGCGCCCTCGCCGACATTGAGCAAACAAAACCCATGCGTACCGGGCACGCTCGCCCCGGTGGATCCCATCCACTCACGCACGATAGGGTCTTGCGCTAAAACCACATCATAGCCGCCGTCCTCGAACCACGCGCGGAATTTAGCCTCGTCCCGCCGCCCCGCCATCAAAACCCCGCTCGCCGGGCGCGCATCGCCCGAGGCGAGGTAGGCCGCCGCCCAGCGGCGCGACACCCCGGCATCGGCCCCCGCCGCCAAGACCACCCCCGGCCGCGCATAGCCCAGATCATGCAGATTATCCATCGCCACCGCCACCGCTTGATAATAATCCGGGCACACCGCGCCGAGTCGCGGACCTCTAGCCCCGCAATCAGTACAAATTCCGGCCAGACGGCTCCAATCGATATAATCAAAAATCACGCGCTCCGCGCCCGGCAGCAGCAGCACGCCCTTGATACCGCGCGCATCCAGCACCTCGCCCAGCCGCCTCGGTTCCAAACCTTTGCTATTCACGATCAACATCTCGCCCTTGAAACCCAGCTCCTCCGCCCGGCGCAACGCGGCGCCCGCGATGGCTTTATCATATTCGCGGCCCAGTCCCGCGTTTTCCGCCGTACCCGGCCCGATTTCCAAAAAAGCCAAGGCCCCTCGAAACACGCCGCCTTGGGAACGACGCAACTCGCCCATCAGGGCGCTCGCCAATGGATTAGCCTTATACCCGTGCTCCGCCGCCGCCGCCAGGACCTTGAGCCGTGTACTCGGCTTTACCCCGGAAGCCCCTCGCAACGCGGCGGATACCGTGGCGTGGGAAAGATTCAGTTTTTCGGCAAGCTGGCGCAGTGAACGAGCGGGCATGGAGAGTGATTCTAACCATCCGATGATACGTGGCGCGGTCAATTAAAACCGCGTGCAATCCCACGCCACCCCCTTCGTTCCCGTGCCACTCTCTACTCGTCCGATCCATGCTTTGTAGATAAAATCCGGCGCCCACGGGTCGGCGTTATTTTATACACACAATCGCAGCCGTCGCCCCACCCCGTCCCGTTCCGGGCGCGTGTCAGTACAAATCCACCACGCAGCGGAAACCCACCGTCGAGCAGCGGTCCAGCCCAGGCCACAGGAGCAAAAACTTGGTCGCGAAGCTCGCCGGTCGCACCCCGCCATCCACATACCACAGCGACGCGTTCAGCCCCGGCACGAAGTGCGAGCCGCCGCGGATCATGCAATAGCGCGTGCGGCCTTCCGAAGCCTCGCTCTCCGTCCACTGCCACACGTTGCCGCAGTAGTCGTAGGCCGGAAATTCCGCCGAACGCCCGGCGGGAAATGCCTTTACCGGCGTGGTGTCGCCCGTCTCGCCCAGATTGCACACGCCCGCGCGTATCCCGTTGCCCCAGGGGTATTCGCGTCCGCCGCCGCCCTGCGCCGCATATTGCCACTCATCCTCGGTGGGCAGCCGCTTGCCGGCCCACGCCGCATAGGCGCACGCATCATCCAGATCCACCCACACGACGGGATGATCCGCCTTGCCGACGGGCGGCCGCCCTTCGCTCCAGTGTCGTAAAAACTGGTCCGCCACCGCCGGCTGGTAGCCCGATGCCTGCATAAACTCGGCATACTGAGCATTCGTCACCGGCGTCTCGTCAATCGCGTAAGGGCGGTGTTTATAGGGACGCGAAAACGACATCATCTGGTAAAAATATGATTCACTAAACCCCGCCGCATCGCTGACATTGGGGTCGTAGCCGCCGCACTCGCGGGCGCGCATCTGGATGTGGATTTCCTTCTACCACGTGTTCTCCTGCACTTCGACCATGCCCGGCGGCACCGCCTTCAACTCTTCGGTCCGCGCCACCGCGCGCGCGCCTCGCGGTAGGGCCGTGTCGTATCGTCATAACACGCCCGAGCGTGCGTTGCCGCCTGCGCGGCGAGAAAGCCCTCGAACTCCGTATCCACCCGCTCCGCCTGCAAGGCCAGCAGCCCGCCCAGCCCGTGCGCCGGGATGGCCGCCGCCAGCGTGGCCTAGTCGTCCGCGCAGGCCGGGAAAAGCTCACGCCCGGTGATCGCCCGCAGCAATGGCGAACAGGAGCGATTGGGCGAACAACCGCCTCGCGGCAGGAAGGTCACCGGCACCCAGCGCATGGGAAACCATCGCCGTGGCCCCCTGGCTCAAGCCGCTGCCAATGGCGATCATCAGGAAAAACAGCGGGAACGATACCGACAAGGCCGCCAGCGCCTCCGTTCCGAGAAGGCCGGCGCAGTA
>JBBRHC010000163.1:0-8305 GCA_038223295.1 Opitutales bacterium | reverse complement strand
CCGGGCTCAGCCTCGCCGCCAGCGGGGGCATCCACACCTCGACCGATCTCATCAAGTCGCTCCTCGCCGGGGCCCACGTGGGCCAGGTGGTCTCGACCGTCCTGCGCCAAGGGGCCGCCGCCCTGCCGCCCCTGTTGGAGGGACTCAAAGCGTGGATGCGCGAGCACGAATACCTCTCCATCGAGCAACTGCGCGGCGCCCTGAATCTCGCCCGCTGCCCCCACCCCGCCGCCCACGAACGCGCCAACTACCTCAACGTGCTCCAAAGCTGGCGCGTATAGCCGGCCCGCGCCCGGCCCGCCGGTCGCTTCGTTTCGGTTCGGTTTATCCTTTTTCTATCTCGCTTTCAGGGGGCTCCGCACTGGCCGGGAACGGTCAACCATCCGGCGAATGCTTCGTATCGAGGTGGCCGTCCCCGGCCAATGTTCGGCGACCGATCCATCCTAAGCGCGAATTAGAATTAGCAGTTTCCGGAACGCCCCGTCAAAGATGCGGACGCACCCGATTAAACCCGAAATCCGGAGTGGGAGCCGATGAGATGGCGCAATAAGCTGGATCAGATGGTCGTTCGTGAATCCCGAGGTGCACTGAATAGTGCATTGAGCGGGTGAACGAACGAGCAGATGACCAGCAGATTGCGCCAGATCGCGGCGATCCACTTCTGATTTCGGGTTTAACCCGCACCGCGTGCGCGTGAAGACCTGCGAAGTGGGCGTCGAGCGAGCTTGCCCGGCGTCCGCCGACGCGGCCGAGGTGAAGTCGGTCGAAACGTTTCCCGTCTTGGTCGAGCACGACTTTGTGGTGCTCTACCTGGCCTGAGCGAAACGGGGCGGCACCGCGGGTTTTTAGCCCTTTGGCAGGCACGCACCCTGGGCGAGCAGATGGGCGCGCACTTCGGCGTAGGGTACGGCGGCGGTGGCGCCCGCGCCCTGCGGGTCGCGCGCGGCGAGCGCGGCCGTCACCCCGCCGGCCTGGCCGATGGCCATGGCGATCGGCGTCACCCGAAACGCCGCCGCCGCCTCATGGGTCGCGCTGATGCAGCGACCCACCACCACGAGATTGGTCGGTTCCGCCACCAGAAGGCTGCGCAACGGAATCTGGTAGGAAATGTCGGGCCGCATATGCACGGAGTCCGTTTTTTCGCCGCTGGGCGAATGGATGTCGATGGGGTAGCCGCCGAGCGCGATGGGATCGGGAAACGCGCGCTCGTTCACCAGCTCGTCCGCCGTGATGCGATGCAGGCCCTCGATGTGGCGCGACTCCCGCACGCCGATCTTTGGCGCGGTGTCCATGCGGATGGCGTGGGCAAACCCGGCGCAGTTCCGGCGCAGGAAGGCGAAGATCTGCGCGCACTGCCTGCGCCCGAGGCTCTCTGCGCGGCTAAGGTCGAAGGGGTTCGTCGCGTCGAGACCTTGCACGCGCGAGGTGTTGACGATGACCACTCCCGGCGTGGCCGTCTCGAAGAACAACACGTTGTCGCGCGGCACGTCCACCTCGCCCCGCTCGCGGGCCGCCTTCCACGCCGACAGGTATCCGCTCAGGCTGAGCCGGGGCGAAATCGCGAGGCGCGCCAGTCCGGTCGCCACGCCGTGCGCCCACTCGAAATCCTCCGGGTGGGCCTGTACGTAGGCCCGGATGGCGTCGGTGTCGATGTTGCCCAGTTTCAGGTTCATCGTCATGGGCTGCGCCACCTGGTCGCGGTCGCGGCCGAGCTGGAAAGTCGCGCCCGCGCGGCTGCTCAGATCCCCGTCGCCGGTGGCGTCGATAAAGGTTTTCGCGCTCAGCGCGGTGAGGCCGGCCTTGTTGCAAACGATGATGCGGGCGACGCGCGTCCCGGCGCGCTCCACCGCCGCGAGCTGGGTGTGGTAAAGCACCTCGCCCGCCGCCTCCGCCAGCATGGTCTCCAGCTCGATTTTCAACTCCTCGCTATCGAAGGGCGTGACCGTGCTGCAATAGGTCGTGGTGTCGGGGATATGCCCGGGGCTGGCCCCGCGCCGCTGCAGCCGCATGATCAACTCATCGGGCAGTCCGCGCACGAGTTGTTCACCCGCGCCGTTGTGAAAACTCATCATCGGCCCCACGCCCATCGAGGTCAGGGATCCGCCGAGGTAACCCTGCTCCTCGACGAGCAGCGTGCGCGCGCCGAGCCGCGCGGCGGCGATGGCCGCGATGCTTCCGGATACGCCGCCTCCCATGACGATGACGTCGTAGGCGGGGCCGGATTGCACGTTCAGGGCGAGGTCGGTGGTGTTCATGAAAGGGTGAGGGCCGCTTCGCGGTCGCGGCGGAAAAAGCGGATGCTGGCAAACGCGATCAGGAGTCCGCCCAGCAGGTAGGCCGGCGCGAGCCACACGATGCCGCGATCCAGCGCCATGGTCTGCTTGAGATAGCCGAGCAGGAGCGGCGCGGTCGCGCCGGTGACGTAGGCAAAACAGATCATCAGCCCGGTGGCGGTGGCCCGCCGCCGCACCGGCACGACCTCGTAGAGCGCGGCGAAGATATTGGCGTCGTAGATGCCGCGAAACAGCCCGAAGCCCGCCAGGGCGACGTAGACCATCGGCATCGTTTCCGCGCGCCCGAGCAGCACTATGAAGGGCGCGCCCAGCAACAGTCCGACGGCACCGACCTGCAGGCGCGCCACCGGTCGGGTGCGGGCCCGCCGGTCGGTCCACCAGACGCCCAACAAGACCCCGGCAAACGCAAACAGCAGGTGAACGAACACCGCCTGGAACGCCGCCGCCGATAACGTTAGCTGAAACTTCGTGTGCAAGGGCGTGGGCATTCAGGTCATGAAGCCGGTGGTGGCGAAAACCATGCAGGCAAACGCCAACGCGAGCAGCACCGCCGAGGGGATGCGCCAGAGCGCCCGGCCGACGGAGCCAACACCCGCCGCACTGGTCGCGGCCGAGGCCGGGGTGCCCGGCGAGCGCGCCAAGGCGTCGCCTGCCGCGGCGGGCGCATCGTCGCGCAGCCGCCATATCAGCACGCCCGCGAGCAGCACGACCAAGCCGCCGAAGACATAAAACGCCGTGCGCCAGCCGTAGCGCTCCGCCAGCCAGGCCGCCATCCAGCTACTAGCCACCATGCCCACGTATTGGGATGTTTGGTTGATCGAAAGCGCGAGCGAGCGCTTCTCGGTATGATGCTGGCCAATGAGCGAAAGTGCGGGCGGCGTGTAAAAGCTCTCGCCCGCGCCGGTGGCCAGACTGCGAAAAATAATCAGCGAGATCAGACCCCCGCTCACGCCGGTGAGCAGGGTGCCGAGACTGAAGACAAGCAGGCTCAGCCAGATCAGCCGCTTGCGGGACACGCGATCCGCCAGCCAACCCGCGACCGGCACCAGCACGCCGAAGCAGGCGGTGAACACGGCCGCCACGAGCCCCATTTGCACATCGGTCGCGCCGAGGTCGTCGCGGATGCTCGGAAGTATGGCGTTGAAAATCTGCCGGTCGCCTTGGTTGAGAAAGTTGGCCATCCAGAGCAGTGCGAGCAGCTCCCATTTGTAGCCTGGGGTGGGCGGGGCCTTCATGGACGGAACACAGGCGATCTAAAGCGCCGCGCGCGAAACCCAAGCCTTTCATCCTTTCACTTTCGGTTATACCTTTTCGACATGATCCCCGCCCCCGTCTCCCTGACCGCCCTGCCGCTGCACACCTGGGCGGCCCTGCGGTTTGAGCTGCTCTGGATCTACGAACGGCCGGTCGCGGACCGGAATCGTCGGCAAAAAATGGATACGCGCTACGGTCAGCGCGCCTGGCTGGTGCGGTGCGGGCGGGTGCGTCTGACAACGCCCGGGGGGTGGTGGGCGGCGGGGGCGGGCGACTGGTTTTTCCTGCCCGCCGCGGAGGGCGAGCAGGCTTTCTCCGACGATGCGGAAATCCTTTCGGTGGCGTTCCTCTGCCAGTGGCCCGACGGCGCCAACCTCTGTGCCGACGGGACGGGGCGGGTGGTGGCGGCGAAAGATTGGCCGGCCTTGGAAAACGCGGCGGTGAAGCTCCTGCGCGGCGTGCGGCGGCGCCTGCCCCGGGCCGACGCGGACTTTGAAAGACAAGCGGTCACGTTGCCGGTGTTTATCTGGTTGCAGCAGGCGATGCTCGCCTGGCTGGAGGCGTGGTCGGCGGTGCAGTTCGCGCTGGGCCGCACGCTCGCGCGAACGCTGCCGCTGGACGCTCGGCTGGCCCAGGCGGTGCGGTGCCTGCACGAGACGGCGGAGGACGAGCCGTTGCCTCGCGCGCGCTTGCGGCGGGAAACCAAGCTGAGCCTGGCGCAGCTCGACCGGCTCTTTACCCAGGCGCATGGGGTGACCTTGCGCCGTTATCACGAGGGCCGTCGCCTGGAGCGCGCGCGGCGACTGCTCGACGCGGGCGAGCAGCCCGTCAAATCGGTGGCCTACGCGCTGGGCTTTAAACACGCCTCGCACTTCACCCTTTGGTTCACGCGCCTCGTCGGCCGCACCCCGTCGGCGTGGCGCACGCGGGAGGAGCCGCGCTTCAGCCGCCTGCCCGTGACCGGTTAGAGCATGACGACGCGGCCTTCGTCGGCGGACTTCATGGCGGCGAAGCAGAGGGCGAGGCTCTTGAGGTTGTCCGCGGCGGAGTTTTGCGGTTCGCGACCCTCCTCGATGGCGAGGAGCAGTTCGCCCATCGTGCCGCGAAAGCCGTCGGGGAACCACGAGCCGGTCAGCTTGGTGTGGGCGGCGCCGTCGGCGGTGAAGAGGTCGATGGCGGAGATGCCGCAGATGCCCCCGGAGGCGCGGAGGGTGCCCTTGGAGCCCACGATGGTGCAGCTCTCCTGGCTGCCGAAGCGGCTGCAACCATTGAACGTGAGGGTGGCGATGCCGGTGGCAAAGGTGACCACGCTGGTCGCGACGAGCGGGGGTTTGATCGGCTGGGCGGGGGCGGGGGCGAGCGAGGCGTAGACGGAGCGGGCCGGGGAGTCGCCAAAAAATGAATACGCGGCGTCAAACCAGTGGATCGCGAAATCGTAGAGCACCAGGTGGTGGACCTTCTCGAACGCGGTGCCGGCCGTCCAGGTATGGTCCCAGTTGATGGCGATGTTGACCGAGCTGACTTCGCCGATGAGGCCGGCGCGCACGGATTGGCGCAGGTAGGCGAAGTAGGGGGCCCAGCGGCCGTTCTGATTGACGGCAAGCTGCACGCCGGAGGCCTGCGCGAGGGCGACCAGGCGCGCACCCTCGGCCAGGTCCAGGACGAAGGGTTTTTGGCTGAGCACATGTTTGCCCGCCGCGATGGCTTGCTCGATGAGCGGCGCGCGCACGTCGGGGTGGGTCGCTATGTCCACGACCTCCAGGTCGGCGATGGCGAGGAGTTCGGCGGCGGTCGTGCAGACCCGGGCGTCGGGGTAAAACTCCGCGCGGCGCTTTTCTGCGGCGGCGGGATTGGCGTCGTGGAACGCGACGACCTCCCAGCCGGAGGCGCGGTAGGCCTTGAGGTGGTGCTCGGTGATGCCGCCGCAGCCGATCAGGCCGAGCTTGGGGCGGTAGGTTTTGGGCTGGGGCGGGCCATAGTCGATGACGGGGGCCGAGACGGGCGTGGCGGTGGCGGATTTGAGGTCGTAGTTTTCAGACATGGGCGGGGGAATTTAAGATTTGAGATTTATGATTTTCGCCGGCGGGAAGCGGCGGAACTCAGCAAATCAGCGGCACGGTCTTGCGGAGGCGGGCGCTGCGGACGGCGGTGTCCACGATTTGCTGGCCGATGCGGGCGATCTTGGGGGAGAGCGGACCGTCCACTTTTTTGCCGCTTTCCAAGCAGTGCAGGACGTAGGAGACGGGGTTGTGAAAGGGGTGCGCGAGCACGTCCACGGGCAGATCTTCGCCTTCGGGCCGGGCGGCGGTTTGCAGGCGCACGGTGGGCTCGAAGTCGTAGCTGGAAATAGTCCCGCGGGTGCCGACGACGACGAAGCCGCACTTGGGCTGGGGCTGGATTTTCCACGGATCGGTGAAGGTGCCCCAGCGGGTCTCGAACTTCGACAGGCCGGTCTCGTAGCGGGCGACGACCACGCTGTGTTCGTCCACCTCGAGCCCCGCGGGTTGATCGACGACGGCGGTCACTTCGAGCGGGGCGCGGCCATCCATGAACCAGGTGCCCAGGGTGGTGCCGTAGCCGAGGTAATCGAGGAGCGAGCCTCCGCCGGCGGATTTTTTGTAGAACCAGCTCGCGGCTTTGCGTTTGGCGGTGGGCGTGGTCTCCACCTTGTCGGCGGAGTGCCAGAGCGGGCCGCGGTTGCCGTCGTAGAAATGCACCTCGATGACACGGCCGATGCGTTTCTCGTCGATGAGGCGTTTGGCGGTGACGTGGGCGGGATACCAGCGCAGGGGCCAGTTGATGATGAGTTGTTTTTTCGTGGCGGCGACGGCGGCGATCATCGCGTCGGCCTGGGCGAGCGTGGCGGCGAAAGGTTTTTCAACCAGGATGTGGGTGCGGTAGGGGGCGACGAGTTCGGTCCACTTGGCGTGTTCGGCGGTGGCGGGGCAGAGGATGACGAGGTCGGGGCGGGTCTGTTCGAGGCAGCGGTGGAAGTCGGTGAACACGCGCTCGGGCGGGAGACCGAAGTTGGCTACGGCGGAGGCCATGCGGGCGGGCTGCTGGTCGGCGATGCCGACGATCTCCGCGTCGGGATGCTCGTGGACCTGCCGCAGCAGGTCGCCCATGTGCATGTGGTCGAAATTGATCCCGGCGATTTTCCAGCGCTTTTTCATGATGGGTGGGGCGGGGTGGATTTAGCCAACGTTTAGCCAACCGCGGACGCGTATAAGGCTCTCGCGGCAATCGGCGGCGGGATCGTGGTCCTCGGGTTCGTGCTCGATGCCGATGGGGCCGGTGAAGCCTCCGGCCACGGCCTGGCGGAGGACGGTCTCGATGCCGGAAACGCCGTCGCCGAGGGTGCAGGTTTCGTGGCCCATATCGATCATCGCGTATCCGGTGGGTTGGCCGGTGCGGCGGGGTTTCACGTCCTTGGCGTGGAGGTGGAAGAGGCGGGGCAGCAGGGCGGGCAGGGCGGCGACGGCGTCAAAGCCGTTGGTGACGGCCCAGCCGGTGTCGTAGGCGAGGCCGAGCACGTCGGCGTCGTCGGGGCCGATCTTGGCGAGCATGGCGGCGCCGTCTTTCTCGGGATGATTTTCGTAGGCGAGACGCAGTTTTAGCGCGCGCAGTTCGGTGACCAGGGCGGGGCGGTCGGTGGCGAGCAGGCCGTGGTTGCCGCTGATGAGGTCGGTGCCGAGGACTTCGAGCACGCGGGCGATGAGGCGGAGGTCCTCGACCGTGGAACCCCAGTGGCAGGGGTAGGCGGTGACGGTGACGCCGTGGCGATCCAGGACGGTGCGGGCGGCTTCGAGGTGGCGAACGGTGGCCCACGCCGGGTGCAGGTGGGCGGACCAGAGATCGACGGACGTGAAACCGAGGGCGCGAATGCCGGCGATCATCTCATCAAAGCGGGCGGAGAAGCGCTCGGCGGGACGGAAGAGATCGTGGGTGGCGTCGTCGCCCTGCATCCAGCCCTGGGTCATGTGGTATCCGACGGGACGGGCGACGAGATTGGCGGTGAGGTAGGAGAGGGGATTCATGGCTTGGGTGAGGGGGAAGAGCGGATGAGAACGTTAACAAAACGGGGGACAGAAAATCTTTCCTTTAAACGTCAAAGAGTTCCTTTTTATTGATGTCTGGTGAAACTGTTTTTGGCCAAGGAAATCTTCGCGGGCATCGCGGCGCGCGCGACGGTGTCGAAATTGCGGGGAGTAATGGCGTTTCCTCTGCACCGGCACGACTTCCCGGAGGTTTTTTGGGTTTCGGAGGGAGCGGGGCAGCACCGCGTCAATGGGCAGGAACACACGCTTGAGCGGGGATCGCTGGTGTGGATACGTCCCGCTGACGCGCACAGCTTCGGTGCGGAGAGCTCCGGGATGGTTTTGTATAACGTGGCCCTGGACCCGGATTGGTTCGACGGCTTTCGGAGGAGACACTTCGCCGGAGACAAGTCGTTTTGGTCGGGCGAGGCCATGATGCCGGATCATTTGCGACTGGCGGGCCCGCAGGTGGAGCGACTGGCGACGGATTTTGCCGAACTGGGCACCAGTCCGGCGGACGGGCGCGCGGCGGAGCGTTTCCTGTTGAACGTGTCGCATATCTGCGCGAGCGAGCCGCTGGGCGACGTAGGTAAAATACGTATACATGGGAACCCGGGCTGGATGGAGCCGGCCCTGCGCGCCTGGGCGCATCCCGAGGAGTGGGCGGGCGGTACGCGGGCCTTGGCGCGGCTGGCGGGACGGAGCGAGGAACACGTGGCC
>JBBRHC010000162.1:0-8344 GCA_038223295.1 Opitutales bacterium | reverse complement strand
GCGGATCGAGGCGGGCGGGTTTACCCGGAATCGCTGGACGCTGGCGAGCGGGGTGGAGCCGGAGCGGGCGTGGCTGGCGGGCTGGGCCCGGGCGGAGGCGGCGGCGCAAGGCGTGCTGGCGACGGCGGGGGACGAGGCGGGTTTCGAGGGCGGGTTCACCCGGGCGGTGGCGGCGGGCTTGACCGGCGGGCAGACGCTTTTCGTGGCGAGCAGCATGCCGGTGCGGGATCTGGAGTATTTCGCGCCGGTGCGGGGCGACGGGCCGCGCGTGCTGGCGAATCGCGGGGCCAACGGCATCGACGGCACGCTCTCGACCGCGCTGGGCGTGGCGCAGGGGGGCGAGCCGACGGTGCTGCTCACCGGGGACCTCGCGCTGCTGCACGACACGAACGGGTTTCTCATCGCGGCGAAGCTGAAGGGATCGCTCACGGTGGTGGTGATCAACAACGCGGGCGGCGGCATTTTCGGGCACCTGCCGGTGGCGCGCTTCGAGCCGCCGTTCGAGGAGTATTGGGCCACGCCGCAGCGGGTGGATTTTGCCAAACTCTGCGCGGCTTATGAGGTGCCGCATCGCGTGGCGGCGACTCCGGCGGAGCTGGGCGAATTGCTGCGCGTTCAGGTGGGCGAGCCGGGGTTGCGGGTGATCGAGGTGAGGACCGACCGGACGGCGGACGTGGCGACGCGCAAGCGGCTGTTCGCGGCGGCGGCGAGGGCGGCGGGCGACGCCATCGGCTGAGCGGCGGCCAGCCCGGCGGCGAGGGCGGCGGCGGTGGCGACGAGGGCGCAGGCGAGCAGGATGGGCATGCCGGCGAAGCGGGCGTCGGGCGTGAGGTAAATGACGAGGCTGGCGCAGGCCGCGCCCAGGCCGGAGCCGAGGTGATGGGCGAGGTGGGCGTGGCCCTGGTGCGCGGGCAGGTCGGCGGCGGTGAGGCGCGGCGAGACGAGGCCGGCGAGGGCGAGGTGGCGGGCGGCGTTGGCGGCCATGAAACAGCCGAGCAAGGTGACCGCGATCCAGCCGGGCAGGGGCGCGCGCAGGGCGAGCAAGGCCAGCAGGGTGGTGGCGGAGCCGGCGAGCGTGGCGGCGAAAGCCGCGCCGGGGGCAAGGCGCGCGCGCAGGCGGGCGACGAGGGCGGGCACGGCGAGGCCGAGCAGCGCGCCGGCGAGCAGGCTGGCGGGGATGTGGAGCTCGGTGTGGCCGGCATTGAACACCAGGTAGCCCGAGAGGACGGTGAGGTAGGCGCCGGTGACGAACGCGAGCGCGCCGGTGGCGAGCAACGCGAGGGGCAGCGGCTCGCCGAGACGGGGCGGCGTCAGCGAAGGCGGCGGCGGGGCCGGGGCGGCGGGGCGGGTGGAGCGGGTGTGGCGCGCGGTGTAGACGAGGAGCAGGGCCTGGCCGGCCAGGATGGGGACGAAGGCGGCGTGCCAGTCGAGCACGGTGGCGGCGAGCAGGCAGAGGGGCATGCCGAAAGCGACGATGCGCGGGGCGAGGCGGCCAACGAGCGGCGCGGCGGCGGCGGGAAGCAAACGGTGGATCGCAATATAGGACAGGCCGGTGGCGAGGCCGGCGAGGATGCGGGCGGCGAAGAGGGTCGGGTAGTCGATGGAGAGCGCGCAGGGCAGCGTGCAGGCGAAGGCGAGCGCGACCAGCGCGACCGGCGAGGCGGGCAGGCGCGCGGCGCGGCGGGCGAGCAGGCCGCCGATGACGGCGGAGAGCGGAAAGGCGGCGGCCAGCGCGGCGGCCCCGACGACGCCGGGGTGCCAGAGGCGCGTGCCTTGCGGGCCGAAGGGGAAAACCACCAGCAGCGCCAGCCCGTGCAGGCCGAGCAGAAAGGCGAGGGCGCGATCCGCGGCGTAGGCTGGGGCGGCGGGCGCGGGTTGGACGGGCGGGGGCTTGGCGGGCGGAGCGGGCACGGATGCGGGGAGCAGGGGGCGGGCCGGGGCGGCGTGAGCGTTATTCAGGAGAATGAGCAGCGATGCTCATGGGGGCAGGGTGACGCCCCGGAATCACGGGCGGGACGCCCGTGCCACGTCGAAATCAGGGGCAGGGACGCCCGTGCCACGGACGATCCCACGGGCGGGACTCAAGTGCCACGGCCGCATTCACGCGCGGACGGAGAATCAGAGCTGCACGGGCAGGCCGATCTCGATGATCTGGGTGGGGAGAATGCGGTAGTAGTCCTTGATCGGGGAGGCGTTGCGACTGAGGAAGGCATAGAGCGATTTTTGCCACTCGAACATGCGCGCGTCGCCGCCTGTGATGATCATCTCGCGGTTGAAGAAGAAGGTGGTGGCGGCGGGGTTGAGCGGTACGCCCTGGCGTTTTATACGATCAACCATGCGGGCGACGTCGGGGGTTTCCATGTAGCCGTAGGCGCAGACTGCACGCCAGACGCCTTCGCCCAGATGTGAGAGGGTCATGCGGTCCTCGTCCGGGATGGCCGGGACTTCCTCGGTGCGAATCGTCAGCAGCACTACGGTTTGTTGCAGGCACTTGTTGGCCTTGAGGTGGTGGAGCAACGCGAGCGGCGTGCCCTGGGCGGTCGCGACCATAAACACCGCCGAGCCGGACACGCGGATGATGTTTTTACTCTTCGCGACGGAAGACAATTCCAGCTCGGTGACGGCTCCGCCATAGACCTTTTCCTGGATCTCGTTTCGGCCGCTTTTCCACGTGTGCATGATCGCAAGCAGAACGAGCGCGAGGGAGATGGGCAGCCAGCCGCCGGCGAAAAATTTGGGCACGTTGGCGGCGAAAAATATCAGATCGACCGCGCCGAAGGCCGCGCACATTCCGCCGGCCGCCCATAGGCTCCATCCCCAGCGGCGGCGGGCTACAAAATAGAGGGCGAATGAGGTCACGGCCATCGTTCCCGTGACTGCGATTCCGTAGGCGGCGGCGAGCGCGGACGAGGATTGGAAGAGCAGGACCGTAAGGATGCTGCCGCCGGCGAGGAAAAAATTCACCAAGGGCAGGTAGATCTGGCCGCGTTGATCGGGATTGGTGTGCAAGATGCGCAGACGCGGGAAATAGCCCAGCTGGATGGCTTGGCGGACCAGCGAAAAGGTCCCCGAAATCAGCGCTTGGCTGGCGATCACGGCGGCGAATAGGGAGAGCACCAGCAGCCCGGCGCGGAGCGGGCCGTCGGGCGCGAGGGCGAGGAAAGGGTTTTCCAAATCGGCGGGATGGCCGAGGACGTAGGCCCCTTGGCCGAAATAGTTCAGCGTCAGACCGGGCAGAACCAGGCAATACCAAGCGCGAACGATGGCGCCGCGTCCGAAATGCCCCATGTCGGCGTAGAGCGCCTCCACCCCGGTGATCGCGAGCACCACCGAGCCGAGTATGCCGACCACCGCGCGAGGATGGTCGCGAAGCACCGCGTAGCCGTGGGCGGGGTTGATCGCGCGCAGCACTTCGGGGTTTTGCAAAACGTGCCACAGACCGAGACCACCGAGCACCACGAACCAAACCAGCATCACCGGTCCAAACAAGCGTCCGATGGCCTGCGTACCCCGCTTCTGAAACCAGAATAGGCCGACCAAGATCACCAAGCACAGCGGGATAACGTAGTCGCCCGAGCCGGGCACGATCACCCGCAGACCCTCGCAGGCGCTGAGCACCGAGATCGCGGGCGTGATCACGCCTTCGCCGCAGATCATGGCCGCGCCGACCAGCGCGATGATCACCCCGATCCCTATCCCGCGACGCCCGGCGGAGCGATGCTCCATCCCTCCGAGCGCGAGCAGGGCGAAGATGCCGCCCTCGCCTTGGTTATCCGCGCGGGTGACGACGGAAATGTATTTCAGGCTCACCACGATCATCAGCGACCAGAAGATCATCGATAGAATGCCCAGCACGCCCTGGGCGCGTTCATCGGCCGGCAGGTGATGCAGAGACTCGCGCAGGGCGTAGAGCGGACTGGTGCCGATGTCGCCGAAGACCACTCCTAGCGCGCCCATGCTCAGGCCGAGCCGTGCGCGGCGGGACAGAATGGTGGGCTGGGCGTGGGCGGTGCTCATGGATACCGGTGAGAGAGTGGGGGAGCTGGCAGCATCGGGGGCACTCCGCCGGGGAGTCAACGAGGCCGATGGCGCGACCTCGCCGGTGGCGCGGGCTCGCGAGCCGCGAGCGGCGGGGCGTTGACGGACGCGCGGGCGCGGGCAAGTTCGCCCCCACCATGAGCCTCCCCGCTTCGCCCCCCGCTTCGCCCCCCGCCTGGAAAACGGTTAAGGCGTATTCGGATATTCGTTACGAAAAAGCCGACGGCATCGCGAAGGTGACGATCAACCGGCCGCATAAGCGCAACGCGTTCACGCCCGATACCGTGCACCAGATGTACGCGGCGTTCCTGGACGCGCGGGAAGACCCGGCGATCGGCGTCGTCCTGCTCACCGGCGCGGGGCCGCACAGCGACGGGAAATACGCCTTCTGCGCGGGGGGCGACCAAGGGGTGCGCGGGCCGGCGGGCTACGTGGGCTCGGACGGGGTGCCGCGGCTGAACGTGTTGGATTTACAAAAGCTCATCCGCTCGATGCCGAAGGTGGTGATCGCGCTGGTGGCGGGCTACGCCATCGGCGGCGGGCACGTGCTGCACGTGGTGTGCGACCTGACGATCGCGGCGGACAACGGCATCTTTGGCCAGGTCGGGCCGCGCATGGGCTCCTTTGACGCGGGTTTCGGGAGCAGTTACCTGGCGCGGCTGGTGGGGCAGAAAAAGGCGCGCGAGATCTGGTATCTGTGCCGGCAATACAGCGCGGCGGAGGCGCTGGAGATGGGTCTGGTCAACACCGTCGTGCCCGTGGCGAATCTGGAGGCGGAAGGAGTGAAGTGGGCGCGGGAAATACTCGGGCATTCGCCGCTGGCGATCCGGGCGCTTAAGAGCGCGTTTAACGCGGAACTGGATGGCCAGGCGGGCATCCAGGAACTGGCGGGCAACGCGACCCTGCTCTATTACATGAGCGAGGAAGCGAAGGAGTTTCACGGGGCGCAGCAGGAGAAACGCCGGCCGGATGCGCGGCGGTTTCCGTGGCTGCCGTGAGGCTGCTATGTTAAATGCAGGCATGGCCGCAAAAAGGCGCAGAAGTCGCAAAAGGGAGGATGGGTTTTGCGCCTTTTGGCATTTTTGCGGCCCATACTCCGACTGTGACGGGCGAACGGGGCGGGCAACATCCGCAGGAGTTTGTACATGTGGGATTGCCACGCGCGGCGGAGGTGCGGCACGGTGCCGCGATGAATCGCCCCCGCTTCCTGCTCACGTTTTTTCTGGGTCTGCTGGCGTTAGGCGCCAGCGGCTGCATGTCCTCGAAAAAGAACAAAGATCCGAAGACCGTCGCCCGCTTTATGATCGAGGCCCCGGCGCGGTCAACCGGGGTGTCGGTGCGACTGCCCAAGAGCGGCACGACGATGCTGCTTTCACCAAATTCCTTCTTCACCGAGTACGATATAGTGAAGTGCGAGGTGATTGATAATGAATTGGGCAAGAGTCTGTTGTTTCAACTGACCGAGCGCGCGGCGCGTGATCTTTTTCGCATGACCGCGACCAATCAGGGCCGGCGGCTGGTGACGGTGGTAAATGGCATTGCGATCGGCGCGCAGCGGATCGATGCCCCGATAAGCAACGGTTACATCGTGACCTACGTAGAGGTGGAGGGGGAGAATTTGGAAATAATGGCGAAATACATCACGAGCACCTCGGTCGAGGCGCGGGAAAAGGCCGAGAAGATAAAGTAATGCGGGCGGAGGCGATAGGCGTGGCGGAGGGGCGGTCGGCGGTGCGCGGACGATTTTCGCTGGCGCTCGGGCTGATCTTGGCCGCCGCCGTCGGGGCGGGTTCGGGCTGCGATGCGTCCGGGCCGGAGCCGGTGATGAAGCCTGGCGCGACGGCGGGCGACTCCGCGCGCAAGGCGGCGGCGCAGCCCCGGCCGGTGGAGCTGGTGTGGCCCACGCCCAACCAGGCTTTCGCGGAAGGGCATCCGATGGATACGTTTATCCAGCCGACGGTGTCGGGGGTGCTGACCTCGGGTTTGTTTGGCAGCGTGCGCAGTGGCGGGCGGCAGTTTCACGAAGGCCTCGATCTGCTGCCCGTGGCGAGGGATCGGACGGGGATGCCGCTGGATCAGGTGGGGGCGGCGATGGCGGGCGTGGTGCGGCATGTGAGCGCGCGACCGGGCGCGAGCAGTTACGGGCGCTACGTGGTGCTGGAGCATCCGGGGCAGACGCCGTCGGTCTACACGTTGTATGGTCACTTGGCGGACATCGCGCCCGGCATCGTGAAAGGCGTCGAGGTGCGGGCGGGGCAGGCGCTGGGGACGATGGGTAATAGTGCGGGCGGCTACACAATACCGAAGGAACGGGCGCACCTGCATTTTGAGGTGGGGGTGCGGATGACGGACGCGTTTCAGGCCTGGTATGGGCGTAGAGGCTTTGGCAGCCCCAACGAGCAGGGACTTTACAACGGGATGAACCTGATGGGGCTCGATCCGCTGGAGTTTTTTGCGCGGCGCAAGGCGGGTGGGTTGTTAAGTCTGGACGAGGTTTTCCGGGAAATCCCGGCGGCGGTCACGCTGCGGATCGCGCATGCGGGGGAGCCGGACTTCGTGCGGCGGTATCCGAGTTTGGTGGCGAAGGGCGCGGGGGACGGGGCGGGTTTGGTCGGCGGAGGCTGGGAAATCGACTTTAGCGCGACCGGGGTTCCGGTGCGTTGGCGGCGGCCGGCGGCGGGGGAGTTTACGGGCTGGAAGAGCGGGGAGGTGCGGATCCTGGCGGTGGACAAGCTCTTGCTCGCGGGGAATCGTGGCCGGGATCTCGTCTTGCCGCGGCGCGGCGCGGAGGTGCCGGCGGATGATCTGCGCACGGTGTTGCAGCAGTTGTTCGATTGGCGAGGCTAAGGAGCGCACACGTGGCGGAGGGGAACGGCGGGTGTGTGGCTAGGCGGCAGACCGATGGATTTGGGGGAGTTTGCCCGGTAGTCACGGGGACGCCGCGTGTTTATCACGAAGGGGTGTTAGGTTTGGCGGGTGCGCTACGTATTTTCCCACTGGTCTTACAGAAAACTTAGAGTGGTCCGGTGCGGTTATTTTCATGACTTTACTTCAACCCCTCACTCGACCTCTCCGTAATCCATCGTCGGCGCCGTCGAATCGTCCCCCTGTTACTCCCATGTACGAAAAAAACTTCGCGGAACTATTTTGTGAAAAACGGGGCGTCTCGCCCGACAAGTTTGTGGAGACGGCGTTTAAGCTGTCGCTATACCCGCATGCGCGGATGGTGTTGCCCTTGTTTAAACTGATATGGCCGGACCATTTCGCCTCGGATCTGGAGTTCGTGGCGAGCGCGGGGCAGTTGCGGCGTTTTCGGGAGTTTACCTTCGAGTCGGAGGAGTATGCGCATCATCCCGCGAATCGTGGTTTCTGGCGAGTGACGGCGAACATGCGGGTGTCGTCGCGGCGGCTGCGGCGGCTGGTGCGGACCACTTTGCATCCGGAGTTGTCGCCGGCGGAGAAGGGCGATGACCACTCCTCGGTGCCGTTCGGCGGGGTGGAGAAAAAGACCGTCGGACGCGGCGCGGATGTGAACCATCGGATGCCGTGAGCACCTGAGTCGGAGCGGGTGGGCGGGGGGGAAGGGAGAAACCGCACTCGGCGCTTGCGAGCGAGGGGGCGGGTCGGTTTCGCTCGCGGGGTCGGTATTTTTAGGCGAGCCCGGGTGGTGGAATGGCAGACACGAGGGTCTTAGAAGCCCTTATCGAAAGGTGTGCAGGTTCGAGTCCTGTCCCGGGCACCATTTTTTTGGGGAAAGGGTTCGTTTACGAAACGGGCTACTTCGCGCCCAGGGGGAGCTCGGGCTGGGGGTCGGGGGGGGAGAGGCGGGCCTGGTGGCTGAAGTGGTGGTCGTTGAAAACCGGATACAGGCCGTAGAGGCGTTCGAGCAGGGTGGAGAGGAGCTTGGCGAGAGGGGGGAGGCCGGAATCGCCGTTGAAGTGGCGGGCGGGCTTTAGCTCAAGGAGGAATATAAGCAGCTCCTGGGCGGCGAGTTCGGGCACGCCGGCGGGGGCGGCGGCATCGATTTCCTGGCGGATGGCGAGCAGGCTGCGCTTCATCTCGTGCACGAGGTGGTAGAGGCCGTGGGGCGCGTCGGGTTGTTGGAGGAAGAACTCGGCGACGTAGCGGGGCTGGCTGCGGGTTTGGTATAGGCGGCGGTAGGCGTCTTGCGAGCCGAGCATGCGGAGGAGGGCGGACAATTCGGGGTTGTCGCGGTAGTGGTCGGGGCGGTCGGCCTCGAGGCGGGCGCGGGCGCCGAGTATGTGGCGGAGGGCGCTGCACGTCATGATGGCGCGTTCGAGGAGGA
>JBBRHC010000161.1:0-8345 GCA_038223295.1 Opitutales bacterium | reverse complement strand
GGCTGTTCACCGACGAGCTGCGGGTGCTGGTTTCGCCGATGCACGCGTGGGCGCGGGCGGGGCGGGTGACGCCGGAGGCGATGGTGGCGGAGACGCTGATCGTCTACAACAAGGGCAGCTTCACCGACGATTTGCTGACGGAGCATCTGCGGGCGGCGGGCATCGAGCCGGCGAACACGATGGAGCTGGGGTCGATGGAGGCGATCAAGGAGCTGGCCAAGGTGGGCGTGGGGGCGGGCGTGCTGGCTCCCTGGATCGCGCGGCGGGAGCTGGCGGAGGGGTCGTTGGTGTCGCTGCCGCTGCCGGGCGGGAAACTGAAACGCACCTGGGGGGTGGCGCATCTACGCGGGCGGAAGCTATCGCTGGTGGAGGAAACCTTCGCGGGGCTGTGCGAGGCGGTGGCGCAGACGGTGGAGTGAAGGGGTGACGCGGTGGGGTGGAGCGGTGGCGGCGGAGGCACGGAGGGGGGACGGAGGGACGAAGGGCCGGAGGAGCGGAGGCGGGGTGCGGCGACCCCGCCCTATACGGGCGGTATGAATGGGAGATGCGCGAATTTGTGCGATCGCTGGATTATTTCGCGCAGATGAAGGAAATTAATGGCGGAGATGGCGCGGTGGGCGCGCTAATCCCGCAGGTGGGCGTTTAGCGACCGCGCGGATACCGCTGCTCACGCAGCGGGCTACTTTGGGGGGGGGGCGCGGCTTTTACGGGCCGGCCACCTGGGTGGCGGCGAGGGTGGGGGCGGGGGCGAGGGCGCGGAGGTCTTCGAGGATACGGAGACTTTCGCGGAGATAGATGTCCATCTTGGCGTAGCGCTGCCCGGTGTCCTCCTCTTCCTCGGCGTCGGGGTCGTCTGGGTTTTGCTCGTCGTCGGTCTTGGCGGCCTTGATACGGGGCGGGGGCGGGGGGGCGACGAAGTATTCGGTAAAGGAATACGCGTCGGACGCCTCCAGGGCCTTGCGGGTGGCTTTGTTCTCGTCGCGAAAGGCCTTGTCGGCGGCTTTGTCGGCGAGGCGTTTGTCGAGGTTGAGTGAGACGGCCTTCTCGGCCTGGCGAACCTGGAAGCGGGCGATGTTTTTCTTGAGCAGGGCGAATTCGCCGAGCGTATCGAGGCGGGTGGCGCTGCGGGCGCGGAGGGAGGCCAGGGTGGTGGGGGCGATGGGCTTGGCGTCGAAGAAGCTGCTGGAGATCTCGTCCCAGGCGAGGGCATGGGGGAGGTCCTGCTCGCCGATGGGCAGGAACTCGTCGATGGAGGGGATGACGATGTCGGGGACAACGCCCTTTAGCTGGGTGGAGGCGCCGTTGGGGAGGTAGAATTTTTGGACGGTGACCTTGGTGGCGCCGGCCTTGGTGTCCTTGCGGGCGAGCTGGGGGATGACGTTGCCCATCTCGATGACGGTCTGGACGCTGCCTTTGCCGTGGGTGGAGGTGTCGCCGATGACGACGGCGCGACCGTAGTTTTGCAGGGCGCCGGCCACGATTTCGGAAGCGGAGGCGCTGAAACGGGTGGTAAGGACGACGAGGGGTCCGTCATAGGCGATCGCGGGATCGCGGTCTTCGTCGATCTTTACCTCGCCGGCGTAGTTTTTAACCTGCACGACGGGGCCGGTGGGGATGAAGAGACCGGAGAGGGAAACAGCCTCGGTGAGGAGGCCGCCGCCGTTGCGGCGGAGGTCGAGGACGAGGCCTTCGATGCCCTGGCCCTTGAGGCGTTTGATCAGGGTGGCGATGTCGTCGGTGGCGGAGTTTTGGTCTTTGGAATCTCGGCTGTCGCGACCGTAAAAGGTGGGCAGGGTGATGACGCCGAGGGAGTGAAGGTCGCCGTCCGCGTCGGGCACCTGAAAAATGGCCCCGTGGGCGCGGGCGGAGTCGAGGTTGATGAGATCGCGGACGAGAACGAGTTCCTTGCGGGCGGAGGCGTCGTCTGCGTCGCCGGGCTGGATGAGGAGGCGGACTTTGGAGCCTTTTTCGCCGCGGATCATCTGGACGATCTTGCGGAGTTGCATGCCGACGACCTCGACGTATTCGCCCTTTTCCTGGGCAACGGCGAGGATCCTGTCGTTGGGCTTGAGGGTGCGGGAGAGGTCGGCGGGGCCGCCGGGGATGATCTCCTTTAGCACGCAGACATCCTCCTCGAGGCCGAGGAGGGCGCCGATGCCGAAGAGCTGGAGACGCATGTTGATGCTAAAGTCGTCGTAGGAGTCGGGGGAGAAGTAGGTGGAGTGCGGGTCGTAGAGGCTGGCGATGGCGGTGAGGAAGATCTCGGCGACGTCGTCGGACTCGAAGTCGGATAGGTTTTTGAGCACGCGTTCGTAGCGTTTGGCTACTTTGGCGCGGGCTTGGTCGAGGGTTTTTTTGTTGAGGACCTCCTGAAGCAGCTCGAAATGGAGGCGTTTTTCCCAGAGGGTGTCGGCGGCGGCGGCGTCCGCGGCCCAGGGGAGCTCGCGGCGATCAATCTCGTAGGCGGCCTCGGTGGTGAAGTCGAAGTCGCCGGGGAGCCGCGTGGTGATCCACTGGATACGGTCGCGAACGCGTTGTTCGTAGCGTTCGTAGATGGCGAAGGCGGGCTCGAGCCGACCCAGGGTGGCGAGATTCCAATAGAGGGACTCGGCGCGGTGGCGGGACTGGAACTCGGCGAGATCGGAGGCGAGGAAGAAGAGGCGGGGACCGTCGAGGGCTTTGAAGGTGTTGGGGATGACCTCGGCGTAGCTGGCGGGGGTGATCTTATCGCGGTTGAAATGGACCTCTTCGAGGAGGCGGATAAGGCCGCGCAGTTCGAGGGAGAGGCTGGCGCTGGGCTTGAGGTCGCGGGGCGCGACGGGAGGGGCGAGGGTGACCGTCGCGGCGGGTGCGGGGATCAGGGTGGTGGTATCGGCCGGGGCGGGTTCGGGGGAGAGGGTAGACCCGGGGCTGAGCGCGGGGGCGGCGGGGGGGACGACCGTCGGCGCGGCCAGGGCGAGAAGAGGAACGAGGGAGGCGAGGGTCAGGAGGCGGCGGAGCAGCATGAGAGTGGGAAATGCGTGGGGCGGAAAAGTTGCGGGCGAAAAGGGCGTAGGCGGTGCCGGGCGGGGGGCGGTGGATGCTCAGCGGTGGTTGAGCAGGTGGCGGGCCTGATCGAGGACGCGTTTTTCGGCGTCGGTGAGGGAGGCGAAGCCGTGGAGGTTGATCTTGTCGAGGATGCGGTCGACCTCGACGCGGATAGCGTTGCGCGAGGTGGGAGGGACGACGGGGGAGGACGTCGCGGGGGTGGCATTCGGGCTGGGGCCGGCGGCGTAGGAAGCTTTGGTGCGCACGGCGGGGCGGCGTTGCGAGGCGGGGGGAGCGGCGTCGTCGCCCCAGTTGAAAATGGGCCGGCTCAGGACGAGGCGGTGAAAAAGCCAGCCGGCCACGAGACCGCCGAGGTGGGCGGAGTGGGCGATGCCGTAGAGGGTGCCCTTATCGGGCAATTCCCGAAGTATGAAGCCGATGAGGTCGATGCCGCCGATGGCGGCGACCAGCCAGATGGGCTGGATGGTCACGGGGATGATGAAAAACAGCAGGAACCGGGTGGGGCGCTGCGGGTGGCTGCACGCGAAGACGGCGAGCAGGCCCATGACGATGCCCGAGGCGCCGATCACCGTGCCGGGCCTTTGGTAATGCACGCCCAGCCAGATCAGCCCGGCCCCGAGGGTGGTGGCGAGGAGTAGCTGAACGAAGCGCGTGGGGCCGATCTCTTGCTCGACTTGGCGGCCGATGGTGTAGAGGCCGAGGCCGTTTAGAAGCAGGTGGGCGAGATTATCGGTGGAGTGGAGAAAAGCGTAACTCAGCAGGGTCCACACCCGACCCTCGCGGATGCCTTGGCCGGACAGCGCGACGTGTTGCAGATACTCCGGGTAATTCAGGAAAACGACCAACAGCTTTTGCACCACAAACACGCCGACCAGCAGCCCGAGAAACCAGGTGAGAACGGACACGGGCCGTCGGGCGGCATCACCGCGCATATAGTGGCGATCAGACAACATTACGCGATGACCGTAGGCGGGAGCGGAGCGAATTCAAGGGCGGGGGTGTAATCTATCAAGAATACCCTTCGCGAACGCGGGTGGCCGCTTGACAGGCAGGGGCGCGGGTCTTTGCTGCGCTCAATTATGGCCAATATATCCGATAAGTGGGATCAAAACGTAGGCGGAAAGTTCTTCGTCGATCAGCAATGCATTGATTGCGACCTTTGCCGCGAGACCGCTCCCAATTTTTTTTCCCGTCACGACGAGGGCGGCTACTCCTTTGTCCACAAACAACCCACCACCGAGGATGAAGTGGCGCAGTGCATGGAGGCGCTCGAGGGCTGCCCGGTTGATGCCATCGGTAACGACGGCGACAAATAAGCGCCTTCCCAAACGCCACTTATCGCCTCTCTTCACCGGGAGGCTTTTTTGGGCAACCTTGGTTAAGTTAAACCGAAAAACGTGTTAACCGGATGCCACGAAACCGAGGCGGGTATGAGTGCAACCACGGGTGTTCTCGTGGCGCAGGACAGGCGGCACGTGTGGCATCCCTTTGCGCAAATGCGCGAGTATCTGGGGTTGGCGCCCTTGTTGATCGTGGCGGGGCGGGGAGGCTGGCTGATGGATGCCGAAGGGAAGGAATATCTCGATGGCAACGCGTCCATCTGGACCAACGTGCATGGGCATCGCGACCCGGATCTCGACGCGGCGCTGCGCGCCCAGCTCGACGCGGTGGCGCACACGACGCTGCTCGGGCTGGCGCACGGGCCGGCGGCGCAATTGGCGGCCGAGCTCGTTGCGGAGGCTCCGGCGGGTCTGGACAAGGTTTTCTACACCGATAACGGCTCGGGCGCGGTCGAGGTGGCGCTGAAGCAGTCGTTTCAGTTTTGGCAACTCACGGGGCGTCCGGAAAAAACCGGCGTCATCGGGATGGAGGGGGCGTATCACGGCGATACCTTCGGCACGATGGCGGTGGGGGGCAGCGGGGCGTTTCACGAGCGTTTCCGGCCCTGGTTTTTTCCGGCGCGGCATTTCGCGGCGCCGCGCTGCGCGGAGTGGGGCGGGGTGGTGCGCGCGGCGGAGGCGACGGCGAGTCTGGCGGAGCTGCGCGGGCTGCTGGAGCGCGAGGGCGCGCGCACGGCGGCGGTGATCCTGGAGCCCTCGGTGCAGGGCGCGGCGGGCATGCGATTGCAGCCGGCGGGTTTTTTGCAAGCGGTGGCGGCACTGTGCGTGGAGCATGAAGTGCATCTGGTCGTGGACGAAGTGTTCACCGGCTTTGGCCGGCTCGGCCCGCTGCTGGTCTGCAAACAGGAGGGCGTGACGCCGGATTTCCTGTGTCTGGCGAAGGGCTTGAGCGCGGGGTATTTGCCGCTGGCGGCGACGCTGACGCGGACGAGCATCCACGACGCGTTTTTGGGGAAGTTCTCCGAAGGGCGGGCGTTTTTTCACGGTCATACATTCGCGGGGAATCCTCTGGGGTGCGCGGTGGCGCTGGCGAGTCTGCGCAAGCTGCGCGCGCTCATCGCGGACGGCGTGCTGGCGCGGCGCGCGGCGCATTTTTCGCGCGAGATCGCGGGCCTCGCGGGGCACCCGTACGTGGCGGAGATACGGCAGCGGGGCTTTGCGGCGGCGGTGGATCTGCGGCGGGCGGGCGGCGGGGAATACGATACGGATGCGCGGGCGGGTTTGCAGGTGTGCCTGCGGGCGCGGGCGCACGGGCTGATTCTGCGTCCGCTGGGCGACTCGCTGCTGCTGGTGCCGCCCCTGTGCCTGGACGAGAAGGAACTCACGCAACTGGTGGAGCGCACCCGGCGCGCGATCAACGACGTCCTGCCGCACTGGCCGCGCTGAAATTTTTTATCATGAGCCCACTCCCCGCCCTTCCCTCCGCCCCGCCCAGCCTGGGCGAGATCCGCGCGCTGCATGCGTTGCCGTTTTCCGAATTGCTCTTCCGGGCGCACACGGTGCACCGCGCGCACCACGACGCGGCGGCGGTGCAACTCTGCACCTTGCAGTCGATCAAGACCGGGCGGTGCCCGGAGGATTGCAAATACTGCCCGCAGTCGGCGCATCACGACACGGGGCTGGGGGTGGATCCCTTGATGGAGACGGAGGCGGTGCTGGTGGCGGCGCGCGCGGCGAAGGCGGGGGGCGCGTCGCGGTTTTGCATGGGCGCGGCCTGGCGCGAGGTGAAGGACGGCGCGCAGTTCAACTCCGTGCTGGAGACGGTGCGCGGCGTCTCGGAGCTGGGTTTGGAGGTATGCTGCACGCTCGGCATGGTGAAGGAGGCGCAGGCGCGGCGCCTAAAGGAGGCGGGCTGCGCGGTGTATAACCATAATCTGGATACGTCGCGGGAGTACTACCCCTCCATCATCGGCACGCGCACCTACGATGACCGGCTGGACACGCTGGCGGCGGTGCGGCGGGCGGGCTTGCAGGTGTGCAGCGGAGGCATCCTCGGCCTCGGCGAGAGCGTGGAGGACCGGCTGAAGCTGCTGTGCGAGCTGGCGAGCCTGGACCCGCAGCCGGAATCGGTGCCGATCAACGCGCTGGTGCCGGTGCCGGGAACGCCGCTGGGCGACACGCCGCCGGTGGACCCGCTGGAGTTCGCGCGGGTGATCGCGCTGGCGCGTATCCTGATGCCGACTACTATGGTGCGGCTCTCGGCCGGGCGGGCGGCGATGAGCGACGAGTTGCAGGCGATGTGTTTTTTCGCGGGGGCGAACAGCATCTTTCTGGGCGAGAAACTGCTGACCACGCCTAACCCCGGGCGGCACGAGGATTTCAAGCTGTTGCGCCGGCTGGGCATGCATCCGCTGGGCGGGCGATTCCCGGCGGACGCGGCGGAGTCGGCGGAGGCGGAGCACGCGGCGGAGGGTTGCGGGTGCCATTGAGGACGGAGCGCCCGCGAGCGAGCGGGCGGCCTACGGGAGGGGAGGTCGCGTTGACATGCGCACGGTGCTGATCTCGGGCAGCGACACCGGCGTGGGAAAAACGCGCGTGACCGGCGCGCTCGCGCGGTGGCTGCGCGAGGCCGGGGCGGACGTGCGCATCGTGAAGCCGGTGGAGACGGGGCGCACGGGCGCGGACGCGGGTGCGGGCGATGCGCAGACGGCGGCGCTCGCGGCGGGTTTGCCGGCGGGCGCGGCGCACACGCTCGTGATTTTCGCGGCTCCGCTCGCGCCGCTGGCGGCGGCGGAGGCGGCGGGGCGCGGGTTGGCGTGGGACGAGTTGGTGGATGGCGTGAATGCGACGCCCGCCTGCGGGTGGCGGCTGGTCGAGGGCGCGGGCGGGCTGGCGGTGCCGCTCGCGGCGGATGGGCGCGATTGGGCGGACTTGGCGAAGGAGCTCGGGGTCGACGCGGTCGTCCTCGTGGTGGCGGATCGGCTGGGGGCGATCAACCAGGCGCGGCTGACCCTGGCCTACGCGAAGGCGCACGGGCTGCGCGCGGGCGTGTGGTTGAACGCCTGCGCGCCGGTCGAGGGCGCGGTGGCGGCGTCGAATCGCTCGGGCCTGCGCGGGGCGGGGGTGGAGCTGTGGGGGGAGACGGATTTCGGAACCTGGGAGTGGCGGGTGACGGAGGCGGGGCGGCGGGGCTTGGGCGCGGCGTTGCAGGCCGCGGAGGGCACGGCACAGACCGCGGGACTCGCGGCGGAGGACGGATTGCAGGCGCGGTGGGAGGCGGAGTTGGGCGCGCGCGAGGCGGCGGGCCTGCGGCGGCGGGTGCGGGTGTTTGCGCCGGCGTTGGAAACGCTGAATCTCGCGGGCAACGACTACCTCGCCCTGGCGCGTGATCCGGCGGTGGTGCGGGCAATGGCGGACGCGGCGTGGGCTCACGGCGCCTCGGCCTCGGCCTCGCCGCTGATCAACGGCTGGGGGCCGGAGCAGCAGGCGCTGGTCGAGACGCTGTGCGCGTGGCACGGCTTTGCGGAGGGGCTGGTGTGGACGAGTGGATTTGCGGCCAACGCGGGGGTGCTGGGGACGCTGCCGCGAGCGGGGGACGTGGTGCTGGCGGACCGCTTGATCCACCACAGCATGGTGGCGGGGATCCTGAAAAGCGGGGCGCGGCTACGGCGTTATCCGCACCTGGATCCGGAGGCGCTGGAGCGCATGCTGGCGCAGGAGCGCGGGGCGGAGGGCGGCGGCGCGCGGGGAATCTTCGTGGTGACGGAGAGCGTGTTCAGCATGGACGGGGATTATCCGGATCTGCGGCGGATCGCGGATTTGCGGCGACGGTTTGGGTTTTGCTGGGTCCTGGACGAGGCGCACGCGCTCGGCTGGTATGGGCGCACCGGCGCGGGTCTGGCTGAGGAACAAGGCGTGGCGGCGGAGGTGGACGTGCTGGTTGGCACGGGGGGCAAG